>NZ_JAKUFT010000002.1:0-145862 GCF_022663605.1 Bacillus cereus group sp. BfR-BA-01379 | reverse complement strand
AAAACCAATCACAAGCAGTTATAAACAACAAAAAAGAAACCCATTTGATATAACAATCAAATGGGTTTCTTTGCTCGATTCACTTATAAAGAAGCTTTATATATGCTTAAAACATCGTCTTTATTTAATTTTTTAAAGTTACCAAATTCGCCATAAGCCATCGCTTTATCCGCCATTAAATCAATTTCATTTTCCCCAATAGCATAATCCGCTAATGTTACCGGCGCCTCAATTGAAGTCCAAAATTGACGTAACGCCTCAATTCCTTCTAACGCAATTTCTCGATCAGTTTTCCCATCTGTTTCTACATCGAATACACGAATAGCGAACTGTTTAAAACGACTGTCATTTTCATCTAGAACATGCTTCATCCAGTTCGGGAATAAAATCGCAAGGCCACCCCCATGTGGTATATCATGAACCGCAGAAACGGCGTGCTCAATATTGTGAGTTGCCCAGTCTCCTTTTACTCCCATCGCTAAAATGCCGTTTAACGCCATAGTACCGCAATATAAAATGGTTTCTCTATGCTCATAATTTTCTAAATCACTTAAAAGCTTAGGAGCGGTTTCAATTACTGTTTTTAATACAGATTCACAATAACGATCTTGTAGTTCTGTATTTGTTCCGTGGTGGAAATATTGCTCTAATACGTGTGACATAATATCTACCATACCGTAAATTGTTTGATCCCTCGGCACAGACACAGTGTGAACTGGATCTAAAATCGAAAACTGCGGGAAAGTAACTGGGCTACCCCAGCCATATTTTTCATTCGTTTCCCAGTTTGTAATGACAGAACCCGCATTCATTTCAGATCCTGTTGCTGCAAGAGTAAGCACCGTACCAAATGGTAACGCCTCACTAGCAAATGCTTTTTTCGTTACAATATCCCATACATCTCCATCATATTTGCTACCAGCAGCAATTGCCTTCGTACAGTCGATCACACTTCCTCCGCCAACTGCTAAAATAAATTCAACACCATTATCTTTACAAATTTGAATTCCTTTCTTTACAGTTGATACACGAGGATTCGGTTCAACGCCTGTCAATTCAAATACTTCTGCATTTATATCTTTTAAAATAGAAAGTACATTATCATAAATACCGTTTCTTTTAATACTGCCTCCCCCGTATACGAGAAGAACTTTTTTACCAAACTGTGGAATTTCAGTTTTTAACTGTTCTAATTGACCTTTACCAAAAATAAGTTTCGTCGGATTACGAAATACAAAATTTTGCATATCCCTTTACCATCCCTTCTATATGAAAAGCAACTATACTTTTGTATACCATATTTTTTTCATTTCACAAAAATATTTGCCTAACAAAAAAATCCCAGCCTACAGGCTGAGATTTTTTATTGGTAATAAGGTGAGATCATTAAGTAAACAATAACACCAGATAAACTTACATATAACCAAATCGGCATCGTCCAACGTACAATTTTACGATGACGTGTTAATTGATTTGTAAAACCAAATACAAGTGCAAACAATGCAAGTGGTACAATAATTGCTGCAAGGATAATATGTGTAATTAAAATAATGAAGTACACATATTTAATGAATCCTTCCCCACCAAAATGTGTTGCCGGCGCCAAGTAATGATACGATAAATAAGAAACACAAAATAGTAACGTCGTTGTAAATGCTGCCAGGATGAAACCACGGTGCATTTTCACATTCTTCTTAATAATCGAGTATAAAGCTGCTAATAAGAATACGAACGTAAAGCTATTAAAAATTGCATTTAACATTGGTAAAATCGTTACATCAAAATGTACTTCTCCTTCATAGCCAACAGGTCCAAAGAACAAAAATAAAATAATCGCATTTACAATTACAGAAAGCGTTATCACAATAGGAGCATAGCTTTTCTGATTCGTTGATTGATCCACCAAAATGGTCACTCCTCTTCCTTCAAATATGTATACGTAACCTCACTATTTTAACATATTATTCACAGTGTAAATGTGACAATAGTTTGACACAGTAAGACAGAGCAAAGAAAAAAATCCTTCTTAATAAAACTTCTTAAGAAGGATTTTATCGCTTTATTATTTAAATAGCAATGTAATTAGTTTTTGTTGAAAAACGTATTGCTATATGCTTGAAAAATTTCAGACACTTGATATCCCATTAAAGAAATTGCTGTTAATGAAAAGAAACCAATCATAAGAAATCGAAACCACATATAAATCTCCTCCTTGTATTTAGCTTAAAAAGCAGTCGCTATATTACAAGTTGAGTGGCACTCTTCATCGTCACTTTCCTTTTTCTTTACAATCGCTGTTATAAATCGAATCATAAAGAATATAACAAAAGGAATTTGTTCGTAATTTACCTTGGCATAGTTTGGCAACGGCTCGCGCTGCACATCGAACGGGGATGAGAAGGAATAGAACATACCTTGCTCTTCCATATATACAATTACAATTTTCATACAAAACATTATTCCTAGAAACGAAACAATATCTTGCCATTCTGTCGTATATAACAGGTTATATAGCTCTAATATGTACTCTTCCATTGCCATCCCCCCTTCCTTTTTTACCATTTTGCTCGCCTTCGTATAAAAAGTCAAGAAAAAAGTTTATATTCACTATGACAATAGTAATTACTTGTTTCTATGATTATATATGATTCTTTTATAGCAATGATTGGGTGTAACTCTCTTCTAAAACAATAAATTAGAATCGAACAGATTCCTCATTTTTACTTTTAGGAGTCAACACTGTACTATTTTTATTTCTATTGAAAATAAAATAAGAAATTATGATAAGAACAGTAACTAGCATCGTTAATAGTGCCTGTGAACGTAAAGATTCAATTGCGAGCATTGCAACTAAAACTGCTATAATCGCAGCAATTGTAACGTATGTTACATACGGAAAAAACCACATTTTCACTTTCAAATTTTGTTGTTCCGCTTTCCCCATTTTTTTACGTATCTTGAAATGAGAAACTGCTATTACGAGATAAACGAGTAACGCAATCCCGCCAGATGCATTCACTAAAAATAAAAATACTTTATCTGGAGATATGTAACTAAAAACAACTCCAATGTAAGCAAAGAAAGTTCCAAATAAAACCGCCCGAACTGGAACACCACTACTATTCAATTTCAAAAATGCCTTTGGCGCATCTCCTCTTTCTGCCATTGAAAAAAGCATTCTTGAGTTCGTATATAAACCCGAATTCAAACAAGAAAGTACAGCTGTTAAAACGATAAAATTCATAATTTGCGCTGCCGCTGGTATCCCTATATGTTCCAGTACCGCCACAAACGGGCTTTTTAGTATGTTCGCCGAATTCCATGGAAGGAGTGTAACAACTACAGCAATCGATCCAATGAAAAATACGAGAATACGCCAAATTACACTATTTGTTGCTGTTTTTACGGCTTTTACAGGTTCGGCAGACTCTCCAGCGGCCACTGCAACAATCTCAGATCCCATAAATGAAAATATAACGACGGTGATTCCAAGTAACACCGAACTTATACCATTTGGCATAAATCCTCCTTGACCTACTAAATTCGAAGTGCCAGGTGCTTCCGTTCCTGGTACAAATCCTAAAATAACAGCTAGTCCAAGACAAAGGAACAAAACAATACTTATTACTTTAATAAATGAAAACCAATATTCAAATTCTCCAAATGATTTCACCGAGAAAACATTCGTCAATGTTAATAAAATCGTTAATATTAAGCTTAATAACCAGAGCGGGATTTCTGGAATCCAGTATTGAATAATACCAGCACCTGCTGTAGCTTCTATTGCAATAACAATTAACCAGAAAAACCAATATAACCACCCAATTGTATAACCTGCCCATGGACCAATTGCCTCTCTTGCATATGTTGCAAATGAACCACTTGTCGGATTAATAGCTGCCATTTCTCCTAGCATTCTCATAACGAAAATAACTAGCAGTCCTGCTAATGCATATGAAACGATAGAACCTGGACCTGCTGAATGCACAACCGCACCACTTCCAACAAACAAACCAGCTCCTATTACGCCGCCAATTGAGATCATTGTAATGTGGCGTATTTTGAGGTCTTTCTTAAGATTTTTATCCAACTCTTGTACATCCCCTTCCAAACTTAATTTTGAAATTTATGTAAGAGTATTATGCGAAAAATCTTGTCCTATACCTTAAAATATATCAAAATATTCTGAATTTAACAATCGTAATTCGACCTCCTTCAGAAATTATTTCATTAGGTTTAATAATTTTATCATACACAATTGTTGAGAAAATTATAGTCACTTTACAAAAGATTGAATTTTCAGATATCATTAAATGAACAAGATTATACATCTAGACAACTTTTTTGTATAGGAGTGTTGATATGTTAAACAAGTTCAAATTCATTTGTTGTACTTTAGTAATTTTCTTACTGCTACCACTAGCTCCCTTTCAGGCACAAGCAGCAAACAATTTAGGATCAAAATTACTCGTTGGATACTGGCATAACTTCGATAATGGTACTGGTATTATTAAATTAAGAGACGTTTCACCAAAATGGGATGTAATCAATGTATCTTTCGGTGAAACTGGTGGCGATCGTTCCACTGTTGAATTTTCTCCTGTGTATGGTACGGATGCAGAATTCAAATCAGATATTGCTTATTTAAAAAGTAAAGGAAAGAAAGTAGTTCTTTCAATAGGTGGACAAAATGGGGTCGTTTTACTTCCTGATAATGCCGCTAAGCAACGTTTTATTAATTCCATACAATCTCTAATTGATAAATACGGTTTTGATGGAATAGATATTGACCTTGAATCAGGAATTTACTTAAACGGAAATGACACTAATTTCAAAAACCCAACGACTCCTCAAATCGTAAATCTTATTTCAGCTATTCGGACAATCTCAGATCATTATGGTACAAATTTTCTATTAAGCATGGCTCCTGAAACAGCTTATGTTCAAGGCGGTTATAGTGCATATGGAAGCATCTGGGGTGCATATTTACCGATTATTTACGGAGTGAAAGACAAACTAACATACATTCACGTTCAACACTACAACGCTGGTAGTGGGATTGGAATGGACGGTAATAACTACAATCAAGGTACTGCAGACTACGAAGTCGCTATGGCAGATATGCTCTTACATGGTTTTCCAGTAGGTGGTAATGCAAATAACATTTTCCCAGCTCTTCGTTCGGATCAAGTCATGATTGGACTTCCTGCAGCACCAGCTGCCGCTCCAAGTGGCGGATATATTTCTCCAACTGAAATGAAAAAAGCTTTAGATTATATCATGAAAGGAATTCCTTTCGGAGGAAAGTATAAACTTTCAAATCAGAGTGGCTATCCTGTATTCCGCGGCCTAATGTCCTGGTCTATTAATTGGGATGCAAAAAACAACTTTGAATTCTCTAATAACTATAGAACATATTTTGATGCGATTCCCTTGCAAAAATAATAAAAAACAACAATAGGTTATATAACCTATTGTTGTTTTTTATTTATGTAACTTACTTTTTCACTTCTACATGATGAAGAGATTCTTTTCCATTTTAACACTTCAAATAAAACTCACATAATATTCCGTGTTTAATTAATAAAAAAGAGAACTTTCTCTGAAAGTCCTACTACTCTAGAATAGTCTAGTTGCTATTTTGCTTTAACACAAATACCGAAAGTTCAGGTACACTCCAAAATCTAACAGGCATTCGTGTTGTCCCAATACCACGATTTACATATAAATGTAACGGCTTATTCTTCCCTTCTAATTCATACATACCTTCCACATAGCTCTCAGCTAATTTTGTAGTAATTAATGGACCTATAAAAGGAATTTGGACTTGTCCTCCGTGACTATGGCCTGACATTTGAAAATCAACTGGGTAACGAGCTACTTTGTCTACAACATCCGGCTCATGTACTAAGAGCATATTGAAATCTTGTTGTCTCACATGTTTTAAAGTCGAGTCTATTTGCGGCTTTCCTAATAAGAAATCATCCAAACCTGATATTGTAATATATTTTCCGTTTTCTACTTTAATTTTTTGCACTTCATTTACTAACACAGAGAAACCGGCTTCCTCCATATACTTTTTATAAAATAAACTACCTCCCCCGCCCCTATCATGATTCCCATACACTGCATATTTCCCTAAGGGTGCATGTATTTTTTGTAAAATGCCTTTCGCTTCTTCTCTTTCCGCCTTATACGATCCAAACTTATCTATTAAATCCCCTGTAAAAACTACTACATCTGGATGTAACGCATTCATTTTCTCCACCAAATTTTCTAGTTGTTTCAGTGTAAATTCTGGCCCTAAATGTACATCTGAGAATTGCAATATCTTTTTATTATTAAACTCTTTAGGAATTGTCGATGCTTTTATTTCATTCCACGTAACTGTTACTAGTTTTCGTTCTATTTCTGTCGCATAGAGATATAAACTTACTGAAATCATTACTATACTTATAAAACCGATTATAAATATTTTTACAATTGATTTTTTTTGTTCTTTTTTTACATGATGCGTATTCATGCTCTCACCTCTAGAAGTACTTTACAGCCTTATTGTTACATTAATGTGACATCATGAACAATGTTAGTTATATCCAATTCTACCCTATTCACTTTGACAAATTTATACAGAAGTCATAACATATTTTTATAATACATAGATTTTTAAAAATGTTCCTTCTATTTATTCTATCATTTTATTGAGGAGAGATTATTCATGTCTGTATTTACACCAGAAGAAATTACGGAACTTGCTACGAATTCCGGAAGAAAAAAAGCTCATTTATCATTACTCCCTATGCTAATTCTCGGTTTTTTTGGTGGTGCTTTCATAGCATTAGGGTATTTACTCGATATCCATGTTATTGGAACAATGCCAAAATCTTGGGGATCATTTACTAGTTTTCTAGGCGCTACTGTATTCCCTATCGGTCTTATACTTGTTATTCTTGCAGGTGGTGAACTAGTAACTGGTAACATGATGACAGTTTCTATGGCTTGGCTTCAAAAGAAAATTACTTTATTTCATTTCATACGAAATTTAGTTATCGTTACGTTTAGCAACTTCATAGGCGCTGTATTCGTTGCTTATTTTTTCGGTCATATCGTCGGATTAACAGAGGGCGCTTTTTTAGCGAAAACAGTTTCTATTGCGCAAGCTAAACTACAAGATACACCACTGCAAGCCTTTATTTCTGCAATCGGATGTAATTGGCTCGTTTGTTTAGCCGTTTGGCTCAGTATGGGAAGTAAAGAATTTATCGGGAAGATTATCGGCATCTGGTTCCCAGTTATGACTTTTGTTGCGATTGGATTTCAACACGTTGTAGCCAATATGTTTGTTATCCCAGCTGCAATTTTTGCCGGGCAGTTAACTTGGATGGAATATTTTCCAAACTTCATTTTTGTTTTCTTCGGAAACTTAGTAGGTGGTATGTTTTTTGTAGCGTTACCTTATTTCATATCTTATAATAAGAAACTACCTTCCAATAAAGAACAAACCGAATTAAAGAAACAATCTGTATCCGCTTAAATGAACTGTCTATACAGTGGCTCTAAAAAATATTACAAATTTCATTTTTTTTACGAATATATGTGCGTACACTTGTTCTCGAATGTTTTATACGTTATAATAACAACTTAAATAGCATTATTTACATATGAGGTGAAAAACATGAACAAAACAGAATTAATCAAAAACGTAGCACAAAACGCTGAGATTTCTCAAAAAGAAGCTACTGTAGTTGTACAAACTGTAGTAGAATCAATCACTAACACTTTAGCTGCTGGTGAAAAAGTACAACTTATCGGATTCGGTACATTCGAAGTTCGCGAAAGAGCTGCTCGTACAGGCCGTAACCCACAAACTGGTGAAGAAATGCAAATCGCAGCTTCTAAAGTACCTGCTTTCAAAGCTGGTAAAGAACTAAAAGAAGCTGTAAAATAATGAAAAAATAGCCTTCTCGTCTATGAGAGGGCTATTTTTTTCATTACATAATTAGTAAAAATCTGACCATTATGTTGTTTCTTTTGTTCCTTTATGCAAATAAAACCTTTACTTTCAAAGAAAGGTTTTGCTGTAATACTCGCTTCTGTATATATCTCCCTATGCCCCAAGTTCACTGCTTCTTTTTCTAACTTCTGTAGTATGTATGACGCTATCCTTTTCCCTTGATAATCTTTATGCGTAAATAGACGATCTACGTAATGCTCATCATTATAATCACCAAATCCCACTATTACACCGGTATAATCCGCTACATAACTAATATTCTTCTCTAAAGACTGTAACCAGCTTTCTCTATCTAGTCGCTCTGGTGCCCATGCCTGTAGCTGTAATACATTATAATCTTTTGCGTTAATTGTATGAACTGTTTCATAGAACAACTGTAATACTTGTTCTAAATCCTCTTTATGGAATGTTCTAATGATCGTATCTTTTAACATATTTGAGCCTCCTTATCAAACTATCATTTAACTTTTCTACCATCTAGTATTCAATATTTCTGCTTTATTATAGCTTTTTTCTTTCTATATAAACAAAAAACAATACTTATTTCAAAGTATTGTTTTTTGTTTGTAAGCATATGCAATTACTCTATAGATTTTTATTTTTTTAATTTCACTCTTTGTAATCGTAATGCATTTAATACAACGGATACAGAACTAAATGCCATCGCCGCCCCAGCAACCCAAGGTGCCAAGAAACCGAACGCTGCAATTGGGATTCCTAATCCATTATAAGCTAGTGCCCAGAATAAATTTTGCTTAATATTTCTTATCGTCATCTTGCTCATAAAGATTGCATCAGCAATACTATTTAAATCACCACGGATTAACGTAATGTCTGCCGCTTCCATCGCTACATCCGTTCCTGTTCCAATTGCCATACCGATATCCGCCGTAGCCAGTGCAGGAGCATCATTTATTCCATCTCCAACCATCGCTACTTTCTTACCTTGCGCTTGCAGTTTTTTCACTTCTTCTGCTTTTCCTTCTGGTAATACTTCTGCAATTACGTGATCAATACCAACTTGCTTAGCAATTGCCTGAGCAGTTTGTGTATTATCTCCTGTAATCATAACAACGTCTAGACCCATTTTCTTAAGTCTGGCAATAGCTGCTTTTGAAGTATCTTTTACAGTATCTGCAACGGCCACTATACCAGCATATTCTTTATTGATCGCAATAAGCATTGCTGTTTTTCCTTCTCGTTCAAGCTCTTCCATCGATTTAGAAACTTCTTCAATATCAATATCGAATTTCTTCATTAATCGACGTGTACCAATTAGTAATTGTTTCCCTTCTACAACTGATTCGATACCGAATCCCGGAATCGCTTCAAATGTTTCTGAACTTGGGATATCAATTTTCTTTTCTTTAATTCCTTCTACAATCGCTTCTGCAAGTGGGTGTTCAGAATTTTTTTCTGCCGCACCTACTAAACGTAGTATTTCTTCTTCATGGAATCCATCTGCTACAATTACATCTGTTAACACCGGCTTCCCATTTGTCACAGTACCTGTTTTATCTAAAATAACTGTATCTAATCGGTGAGTTGCTTCTAAATGCTCCCCGCCTTTAAATAAAATGCCATACTCAGCCGATCTTCCTGATCCCGCCATAATAGACGTAGGCGTTGCAAGACCTAATGCACATGGACAAGCGATAACAAGTACGGCGATCATTTTCTCAAGTGCTCCGCCAAAATCACCAGGTGTAACAAATAGCATCCACACTGCAAATGTGATAATGGCAATTACAACTACAACTGGTACGAAAATACCTGAAATTTGATCCGCTACCCTTTGAATAGGAGCTTTTGAACCTTGAGCCTCTTCTACTACTTTAATAATTTGAGCTAATGCAGTATCTCTTCCTACCTTAGTTGCTTTCACTTTTAAAAAGCCATTTTTATTTATTGTAGAACCAATTACTACATCTCCAATTGTTTTATCAACCGGAATACTCTCGCCTGTTAACATCGATTCATCTATTGCTGACTTTCCTTCTACTATTTCCCCATCTACCGGGATTTTTTCACCTGGCTTTACATAAACGATATCACCAGCTACCACTTCTTCGATTAAAATTTTTATTTCTGTTCCATCTCGTACAACAGTAGCGGTTTTCGCCTGTAAACCCATTAATTTTTTAATTGCTTCTGACGAGCGTCCTTTTGCTTTCGCCTCAAATAATTTACCTAAAATAATTAATGTAATAAGTACTGCACTTGTTTCAAAATACAAGTCTGTCATATGTTCCGAAGAACCAATCGACCTAATACTTAAATACACACTGTAGAAATATGCCGCAGACGTTCCAAGTGCAACGAGAACATCCATATTGGCGCTTTTATTACGTAACGCTTTATAAGCCCCAACATAAAACTGCCCACCAATGATAAACTGAACTGGAGTTGCAAGAGCTAGCTGCACCCAAGGGTTCATAAGCATATCAGGTAAATAAATAAACGATGTAAATGAGAAATGACTTACCATTGCCCACAATAACGGAAATGATAAAATAAACGAAATGATAAATTTCTTCTTTTGTCGCTCAATTTCTTGTAAGCGATGATCAGTTGATCCATCTTGCTCATCTGATTTCACTTCTAATTTATATCCTAATTTCGTAATTGCACTCTTCATTTCATTTACATTAATTTCATCAGGATTAAAATCTACTGTAGCTGATTCTAAAGTGAAATTTACTGTCGCTCCGTTCACACCTTCTAACTTATTTAAACGTTTTTCTACTCTATTTGCACATGCTGCGCATGTCATCCCTGAAACAGTAAACTCAGCTTTATCACTGACAATTCCATACCCTAACGATTCAACTTTTTGCTTAAATTGTTGCGGATTTGTTTTTTGGGGATCATACATTATTTTTGTTTTTTCAAGTGCAAAATTTACATTTGCATCATGAACACCTTCTACTTTTTTTAGACCTTTTTCAATTCTATTTGCACATGCCGCACATGTCATTCCTGATATTTGAAGATTGGCCTCTTTTTGTTCATTCATGTCTCTCACCTCTATATACCCTCATAAGGTATAATTTTTAACAAAATAAATCGTACTTCCTATAAAGTACGATTTATTTCCATATCTAAAAATAATTATTGAACATCGTACCCTTGATCTTCAATTACAGCAACGATATCTTTTAACGTTACAACTGATGAGTCGATAGTAACTTCAACAGTACCTTCTGCTAATTGAACTTTCACTTGCTCAACACCGTTTAGTTCTTTCACGCTGCTTTCAATTGAATTTACACAATGTCCACAAGACATACCTTCAACTTGTAATGTTAACTGTTCCATTTAAAATCCTCCTCTTGTTTCTTCATTGTTTGTTAATCACAATTACATCTTACCATACCCCCCTAAGGTAATCAATGGTTTTGTATCATGATTTTTCAATTATTTTCTAAAAGTTTATTTTACACACACTTTTTCACACCAATACCTCGAAATCCTATATAAAAATAAACAAAAAAACAAGCCAGTGACATACTAGCTTGTTTTTACGCTTTTGAAAAACGTTCAAATACTGTCATTAATTCTTCAATTGCTTCGTCCCCATTGCCATCTTTAATAGCACCTGAAACACAATGACTTGTATGGTTTTTTAATACACCCATTCCTACTTTTTTCATCGCTGCATTAATCGCTGAAATTTGAACTAAAATATCCACGCAATAACGATCATTTTCAATCATATTTTGAATACCGCGGACTTGTCCTTCAATTCTCTTTAATCTATTTATAATTTGTTCTTTTTCTTTTTCTGATCTATGTGTTACCGCTTCATGCTCTTTATGATCCATATTATCACCTTCTTAAAGTTTCTCTTCATCCAATAAAATAATTGCTTTTACGAGTATACCAATTATAGCATTAATTATCTATGTATGATACCCCATATGAGTATATTTCCGCTCTATGCTTATTCTTAACAATTTATTAGCTTCTCAGTCTCAATTTTCATGATACCCTTTCCTTTTTTCAAAAAGAATAATAAGCGTAGATTATCTATCTACGCTTATTATTCATCCATAAATATAAAAGCCTCAATTTATACACATATAAATTGAGACTTTTTTCTTCCTATATATAATTATTGCTGATCACATACTTTTGTATCATTCACTACAGAAGTTCCTTCAACGGTTACCGTATGAAAACAGTCATTTACACGAACTGTCACAACATTATCTTGCCGATCAATAACGTGATATTCATTAAAATTTTTATTCAGAGCACTGCGAATTTGTTCTCCTTCATAAATTGGAATGCCATGTGATAAAACCCAAATAAGCCCAGCGATAGCAAGAA
Source organism: Bacillus cereus group sp. BfR-BA-01379 (assembly GCF_022663605.1). NCBI lineage: Bacteria > Bacillati > Bacillota > Bacilli > Caryophanales > Bacillaceae > Bacillus > Bacillus cereus group sp. BfR-BA-01379. The sequence continues at coordinate 133,516 of NZ_JAKUFT010000002.1, read as the reverse complement.
TAGTTTTCATACGATCTACCTCCTTGAGAATATAGTGAACTTTTAATCCATGCTTTTGCAGCTCTACGAATCATGATTGGAATGAACTAAGCCTTTTTGGAAATAAGTTCATTTCGTCTATTTTATGTTTATGCTAATTGTGACCGAATTGTGACAACTTTTTGTCTCTTTAGACGAAAAGTTGAAACAAAACGTTCAAAAAGGACAATTCTACTTGCACAAACAAAAAGCTATGGAGAATTTCTCCATAGCCTTTCGTTTGCATTTGATTAGACAATCATTTCATTATGTTTAATGTTAAATGTTTCAATTTGAATGGTAGCATGTTCAATATGGAACTCTTGCTTTAACATATCGATAATATTTTGAAGTACTTCTTGATCATCTTGCTTTTTATCAATCATTACATGGACGCTTAATGCATCTAATCCAGATGTAATTGTCCAAACATGAAGATCATGTAAATCACGTACACCTTCTATTCCTTTAATCGCTTGCTTCACTTTCTCTAGTTCAATTGCAACTGGTGTACCCTCCATAAGTATATGAATAGAATGTTTTGTTACTCCCCATGCGCTCTTTAAAATTAATAAAGCTACAACTACCGAGATAATTGGATCTGCAATATACCATGAGAATAATGACATAAGTGCACCAGCTACTAATGCTCCCACTGACCCTAAAGCATCCCCAAGAACATGTAAATACGCGCTACGTAAATTCACATTATTTTTCACGTCACCTTGTCTCATGAGTGCCCATGCACTGATTAAATTTGCTAGTAAACCAATTGATGCGATTAACATCATTGGACCACTTGCTACAGTTGGCGGTTCAAAAAAACGACCAATTGCTTCCCATACGATAAGCCCTGCTACAACAAATAATGTAATTCCATTGATTAATGCTGCTAAAATTTCAAAACGATAATATCCATACGTTTTTGTAGAAGTAACTGTTCTAGCTGCTAATCCAATAGCAATTAAACTTAATAATAATGAACTTGTATCACTTAACATATGTCCTGAATCTGATAATAAAGCTAAACTATTTGTAACTAGTCCCCCGAAAAATTCAAGGAACATAATAGTTGCTGTAATGACTAAAGCTGTAATTAATCCTTTTCTATTTCCTTTCCTACTCTCCTCAAAATGATGATGTCCATGGGAATGCCCGTGAGCATGCCCATGATGTTGGTGACCGTGATGATGTCCCATATAAATGCCTCCTTTTAATTTTGTTTTGTCTTTCATAATTCCACTATTAAATTTTTACCTTATTTACAAATGGCTCTTTTCTTATCTGAATCGAACTTGTTGGACAGCCGTCACTTGCCGCCAACATTGCTTGTAAGAAAGTTTTTGGAATACCCATTCTTCCTTGGTTGTTATCTAATACACCAAATGATTTTCCTCTTCCGTCTAATTGATATATATCAGGTGCTATAGAAGTACATAGTCCACATGCCTCACAATTCTTTTTATTTACAACCGTATAATGTAACAATTTAACTCACCTCCGTTTTTCTCATACAATACATAGGTAGGGTATATTAAATCGTTTATTTTACACCAGTTTTTCTTCTAAAGTTTCTATTTCCCTATTTAAATAATAATGGCATATCGGTTTTAAATCTTGATCCAATTCATAAACCAATGGTGTTCCTGTTGGAATATTTACATTTTTTATATCTTCATCTGAAATTTGATCTAAATATTTTACTAAAGCACGTATTGTATTGCCATGGGCTGCTATAATTACTTGTTTACCAGCTCTTACATTAGGAGCTATCTCTTCATTCCAATATGAAACAACTCGTTTCTTCGTATCTTCTAGATCTTCTGTAAGAGGAAACTCATACTCTTTTACCTCTCTATATTTCGGATGTGCTGCTTCATATCTTTCGTCATCTTTTGTAAGTGCTGGTGGGCGTACATTTGTTGAACGTCTCCATAAAGTTACTTGCTCATCGCCATATTTTCTCGTTGTTTCTTCCTTATTTAATCCTTGAAGCGCACCGTAATGTCGCTCATTTAATTTCCATGTTTTATGAACAGGTAGCCACATCAAATCCATTTCTTCGAGAGTAATCCATAAAGTACGCATCGCTCTTCTCAAAACAGATGTATATGCTATATCAAATGAGAAACCATTAGCTTTCAGCATTACTCCGGCTTCTCTTGCTTCTTGCAAACCTTTACTAGATAAATCAACATCCGTCCAACCTGTAAACCTATTTTCAACATTCCATTCACTTTGTCCGTGTCGTATTAAAACTAGCTTTACCATACTTATTATCTCCTCTCCTTTTAAAGTTGCATTTTCATAAAGAAGTATCTTGATGAAAATGCATAATTACATATCAACTTCTTTATTCTTCATTTCAATACTATGACTAAACGCTAATTCAATTAATCCATTTACGTGAGAGTCATCTAATGAATAAAAAACAAGTTTCCCCTCTTTACGCTTTTTCGCTAATCCTATCGTTTGTAATAGTCTTAAGTGATGTGAAGCTGTTGCAATACTACTATGAATAATACTTGCGACATCACGTACACAAAGCTCTTTTTCTGTATACAACGCATAAGCAATTTTCAAACGTGTTTCATCTGCAAGTGCCTTAAACATTTTCGCTACACTACTTATATTTTCTTTCTCTAGCATGTCACTTGCATGTTTTACTTTTTGCTCATCATGATAGCAAAGTTCACAATGCTCTTCCTTCATATGTAACACCTCTTATTCAAATACATATTTGATTATGTATGTAGTATACCTTATAAACAAGAAACATTCAAATGTTTATTTGAATGTTTCTCGTTTATATTAAAAATCCCACTGATTATTAACCCACAGCTATCAATCTTATGAGCTTACCGATTGTTAATACCGGATAAATCAAACCGGTTTTCTTTTAGTATTCCTCCGGAGAAAAATAAAACTTTGTAAAGAGCTCCCATATAAGCTCGTTTCTACTGCATACTCCGACCTTTTCAAAAATTGACTTGAAATGATCCTGAACTGTATACGTAGAAATACACAATTCTTTTGCCACTTCTTTTGTTGACATCCCTCTAACAATTCCTACTATCACTTCTTTCTCTCTTTGAGACAAACTATAAGAATCTGCAAGAAGAGGAAAAACTTCTTCTGGCCGTGCACTTTCGAACAAAACCCTATATCCTGTATGACAACTACTGTAACCTTCTAGCCTGCTCGCACGAATAACCAAAAATTGCCCACATGTTAAACTTATACAGACTGTTGCTTCTTTATTAGTTTCATGCGCTTTTACTTTCGAACAAACTGCCCGTATCGGCCTCGGAATGTCATCTTCATTCAATTGCTCATATTTTCTAAAGTTTGATAACCATATGTACCCTGTTTCATCCCAATAATTTAGTCTAAGATTTTCATTTAATACAATCATACCCCTTCCTACTACTTTTACTTGTTCTTCTGACCGGATTATAAAGGATGTTCTTAAAGTATCTCCTGCCAATAAACCCACCTTCGATAAATACTTACATTCATCATGCTGAAAAGGTACTTTTGTATTATCTCGAAACAGACTTAATTGTCCAAAACATTTTCCTTTACTCATACAAACCACTCTTACTTCATCTATAAAACCGGCTGGTTTTAAAATATTTCGATACCTAGTACTTTTTATCGGATTATCATTTGTGACAATACGTATCGTACCAACATGAGGGGCCTTTGATGCTAAATCTTTAAATTTGTTGTAATCATCCTCTAAAAATTCATTCATAAATAACTGCGAATGCAGTTGTTCAATTCTTCGATCTGTATATGCCCCGGTTGTTAAAAATGTGCGTGGGTCTATAGCGGCAAAACAGGACGCATCAAAAGGAATTACCTTTTTTAAAATATTTAAAAACTCTTTTTGAAATTGTCTAATTGATCTCTCACTTTTCATCAACACTGTTATTTCTTTCGTTGCCTGTTCATAAATCATCTTGATTTCCCCCCAGATTTATGGGATTGTTTCCTCTAACCATTTTATTTCATAATAAAGTGAAACTTTATTGTAAAAGAGGAGGCTAAAAAATGAGCTGGAATGATCATACTGTACATACATATGAACGAACAATCCCGTTAAAAATCCCTGGATATTTTACCCTTTATGAAATGGTGAACCATTTTTTATTTATGACACTCCCTAAAGAAAACATGAAGCCAAATTTACTAGTTATAGGTGCTGGTGGTGGACAAGAAATTCTCTCAATAGGTAAACAAAATAGCAACTTATCTTTTACAGGTGTGGATCCATCTCAAAGCATGCTACAGTTAGCTAAAAAAAGAATTGAACACGAAGACTTGCAAAATCAAATTCACTTTGTACATGGAACTGTTCATTCATTATTAACCAATCCATTATTTGACGCTGCTACTTGTATGCTTGTTCTTCACTTCATCCCAACTATGAAGGAGAAAATAGAGTTACTTAATGAAATTAGTAGTCGCTTAAAGCCAGGTGCTCCATTCTTTCTCTCTTCAATAAATGGTATACCCCATACAAGTATGTTTTCTGCACAATTAAATGCTTGGCGCAACCATATGATGCAAAATCACATTCCATTAAAAGATTGGGACCGATTTGAAAATTCTTTTGAAACAGAAATATTTCCTATTTCCGAAACAAATCTACTAACTATTATGGAGGAATGTGGCTTTACTCACATCACTCGCTTTTTCAGTAGCTTTTTAATTGATGGATACGTTGCCTTTAAACAATAATGAAAAAAGGTAAGCAATTGCTTACCTTTTCCCCTCTTCTATACGTGACTAATAAACCTTAACCCTTTACTTAAAGAAGTCGGCACAACTGATGCATGATTCTCCCCTTCAGCCTCATAAAACGTAAATCTAAACTGATCATGTTTTACTTGGAGAAGACGCTCTGACAATTCGTTTGCCCCTACAACCATATGCTCTCGTTCTAGTGACCCCACTGTAAGAAATACTCCCGTTTCAAACTTAGCACTGTTTAATTCACTCATAAGGTTCTCTTCTTTTTCAAGCACAGATTGGTTATTCCACCAAATAGATGGACTACTAATAAAATAATTTTGAAAAGCATTTACGTTTGTAAATAGTATATGTAAAGCAAATAAACCACCTAACGAATGCCCAAATAACGTTTGTTTTCCTTTATCAATCTCAAAATCATTTTCGATTTGAGGCTTCAGTTCTTTTTCTATAAAAGTAAAGAAGTTATGTGCTCCTCCTGTTTTAGGCCACGGTTTGCCATCCGGTTTTAAAGGCGCATCTTTTGAAATTACACTAGGCGTAAAATCATAGCATCTTTCTTCACCTGAAAATGCACCTTCAATTGGATAACCAATACCGACTATAATGGCTGGTGAAACACCTGTTTTTTCTGCTCTAACTGATTGTATTTTAACTGCTTCATGGAATGTTTGAAAAAAGGCATTGCCATCTAATACGTATATAACAGGATAGCCTGACTCTGGTGCTGGCTGCCTCGGCTTTGAAATATGAATTTGATATTCCTTACCTTCTAGTTTTGAATACATTTTCCACTGCTCTGTATTAAATGTTATAATCTGCTGTTTTTCAATCGTAGTATTCATCCTATATCCCCCCTTCTTAACTCGTTACATATATTTCAACTTTCTCTTCTTGAGAGACAACGCTATCGTATCCAAAGCAAACAGGAGATCCGTTATATGGATCAATCATGACACGCGCATCAATATGAAATACTTCTTTTAACACTTCATTTGTAATGATTTCTTCTGGGCTACCAGTTGTAACGATTTCCCCTTCCTTCATTGCAATAATTTCATCTGAAAACCTTGCTGCATGGTTAATATCATGTAGTACCATTACGACCGTACAATTATGTTCTTTATTTAATTTCTCCACAATTTGTAATACATCTAATTGATGAGACATATCAAGATATGTCGTGGGTTCATCTAGTAGTAACACTTCTGTCTCTTGTGCTAAAGCCATCGCTAGCCATACCTTTTGCCTTTGACCACCTGATAAATTTGCAATTTGTCTCGTTCGAAATTCAGAAGTTTTCGTTATTTCTAATGCCCAATCAATCATTTCTTTATCTTTTGAAGTTAACTTATTTACGTTATTTCGATGTGGGTAGCGTCCATAAGAAATTAACTCTTCTACTTTAAGCTCTCCTGGCGCAATTGGAGTTTGCGGAAGTAAAGCTAACTGCTTTGCAATTTCTTTCGTTGGAATTGTATGTAAATCCTGTCCTTGTAAATAGACTTTACCGCTCTTTTGCTTTAAAATTCTTCCCATTGTTTTTAACAATGTCGATTTACCGCACCCGTTTGGCCCTATAATTGTCGTTACTTTTCCTTCTTGTATTTCCACATTTAAATCGCGAAACACTGTAAGCTTTTCATAACTCGTTTCTAAATTTTTTGCACTTAAAATACTCACTTTTATTCCTCCTCTTACGCTTTCGCCTTATAAAGTAAATATAAGAAATACGGTACACCGACAATAGAAATAACGATTCCAACTGGTAACTCTACAGGTGTGAACACTGTTTTTGCAATAAAGTCTGAAGCAATTACAAGGAACATTCCGATTACTCCGCACGTAGGAATGATATATTTATGCTGAATACCGACTAGCCTTTTCGCTATATGCGGTGCCATTAGTCCAATGAAGCCAATACTTCCTGAAACAGCAACACATGCGCTCACAAGTCCGATACTACTTAGTAGTAAAATAGATTTCTCTCTTTCAACTGAAACACCTAAACTTGTAATACTCGTTTCTTCCAATTGAAATAAATCTAATAAATAAGCTTTCTTTTGTATAAGCGGAATTAATATGATAAGCCACGGCAACATAGCAACAATATACTTCCAGTTTGCGCTATATATGCTTCCAGACACCCAAACTGCAGCCATCTCGAAATCAGTTGACTTCATTTTGAGTGATAAGTACATAGAAAATGCTCCAAATCCTGATCCAATTGCAATCCCTGTTAATAAAAGACGTTGCGAATCTAGCTTACCGTTTTTCCATGAAAACAGATAAATGATGATAGCTGCACCTAATCCGCCGACTAAACCAAACATTGGCATCATCATAATAGACATCCAGTCTGTGCTCTTTAATTGCCCTTGAAAGAAAAACATAAAAATAACGATGGCTGTTCCGGCTCCAGCATTCACTCCTAAAATACCTGGGTCTGCCAACCCATTTCTCGTAATCCCTTGAATAACAGCACCTGCAACGCCAAGGCCTAATCCTACTAACCCAGCAATTACGATGCGTGGAAGACGAAAATCAAAGATAACTAGATCATGTTCTGGTACTGGATCAATTCTAAAAAGTGTTTTAAATACATCCGTAATCGTAATATCAAACGTACCGTTCGTTAAACTAATATAAATAGCACCAAAAATTAAAAATATAATAATCCCCATTGTCATTCCGAAACGTTGACTTGAACTTTTAGGCATGTCTCTCTCCCCCTCTTGTACGGATTAAATAAAGGAAGAACGGAATTCCAATTAAGGAGGTAACGACGCCAATTGGTGTTTCAAATGGATAGTTTACAAATCTACTCAAAACGTCACATAACGCTAAGAAAACTCCGCCAATAACACCTGCACATGGCAAGATCCACTTATAATCTACCCCAATTATAAAGCGAGTAATGTGCGGAATAATTAAACCTACAAAACCTACTTTCCCGACTAATGCAACTGCTGTTCCTGTTAAAAGAATAACGGATAAAATCGCCATCCCTTTAACTAGTTTTGTACGTTGTCCTAGATTAATAGATACCTCTTCTCCTAAAGAAAGAATTGTAATAGATTTTGATATTACTAATGCTAAAGCTATCCCAATTATCCCAAAAGGTATCGTGATTATAATTACATTAGGGTCCACTTGATCTAACTTTGCATTAAACCAAAAACTAACATTTTGAGAAATTTGGAAATACGAAGCCATCGCAGCAGATACACTACTTAAAAATGTTCCTATAACTGTTCCGATAATCGCTAACCTAACTGGTGATAAGCCATTTTGAAGGAGCGAACCAAAACCAAACACAATACCTGCTCCTAATGCAGAACCAATCATTGAGCATAAAACCATACCAATTGATGACATTCCTGGAAGAAAAATCATACAAAGTGTAATAACAAAAGCTGCACCATCCGTCACACCCATAATAGAAGGGGATGCAAGATAGTTTCTTGTCATCCCCTGCATAAGTGCTCCTGATATGGCTAGAAATGCTCCGACTAAAAGAGCTGCAACTACCCTTGGTAAACGTGAAGTAATAATAATATTATGATTTACATCACTTGAATCAAAATGAAATAATGCATTCCACACTGTTTGAGCATCAATGTTTTTCGCACCATATAAAATAGAAAGTATCACTGTCAATAAAATCAATATGGGCGCTATACATAAAATGGTTACTGGTACCGCATTCGTTTTCTGCATATCATTCAACGCACCTTACTTATTGTATTATTTAGATAAATTTTTCACCGCTTCTTTTAAGAATGCTGTTTTACTCCAAGCTGTACCACCTTGTGCCATTGGATCTACTACGTTTACAAATACGTTCTTTTCTTTCGCAGCATTCATACTTTGCCAAATTGGATTCTTTTCAATGTCTTCTAACACTTTCGGTTTATTATTTTCACTAGCCTCGTATTGTAAGAAGATATAATCAGGATTAACTTCAGCTAATTTTTCTAAAGAAATCTTTTCTTGTGCTTTTACCGTTTTAAGTTGTTCTGGAGCAGTTAGTCCAAGATCTTTATAAATTACAGGATTAAAGTATACTCCTTCTGGGTATAGGAATAAGTCGTTTGCTCTTAGTCTAATGACAAGTACTTTTTTGTCTTTTAACTTATCTCCTAATTTTGCTTTTGCTTTTTCAGCATCCGTATTGTAATCTTTAATAATCTTTTCTGCTTTATCTTTTTTACCAGTTAATTCTCCCATTAACTTTAAATTGTCTTCCCAATTTGTTGAAACGTGCGATACTGGGAATGTCGGAGCTACTTTCGTGAACTTCTCAGCTGTTTCTGCTGGGAATTTCGTACTTGATGTAATTACATCTGGTTTTAATTGTAGTAATGTTTCAAAATTTGGTTCCATCTTCTCACCAACAGATTTTGCACCTTCTAAATCTTTTTCAAGATACTTCGGTAATTTACCACCAACAGTAATAGCACCTACTGGCTTAATACCAAGTACCGCTGCATCTTCCATTGACTCTAAACTAGCTGTCGCAATTTTATCTACTTTTGCTGGCACTGTATATTCTTTACCTAAATATGTAATTTTTCTTTTTTCGTCTTTTTTCGTTTCCGTAGCTTTTGTCTGTTGCTTTTGCTCCCCAGAAGTTTTATCAGCGCTATTACATGCCGCTAGTCCTACACTTAAAACTGTAACCATCCCTAAAGTAAATAACTTCTTGTTCATCTTTATATAACTCCTCTCGAATTCTCAAACTATATTCTCAATAAAATTTAACTATATGAAACTTGTCTCACGTATATATTTCATTAGATTAATAATTTTATCCAGAACTCATTCTCGTTCACTTCCCCTAAACTATAATTCTTTTACACTTCATCCATTGATAACCTTTTTCACTGATAATGATTATCGTTACTAAGTATATATTTAATATGCAATTATTTCAAGAAAGATTTGAAAAATTTTAACAAACTGAATAAAAAAGAAGTATCCACCTAAACTTAGGAAGATACTTCTTTTTTTAGAAATTCATATGTAATTCAACTGGGCAATGGTCTGATCCCATTACTTCACTATTAATTTTCGCCTCTGTTATTTGATCTTTCATTCTTTTCGAAACAACAAAATAATCTAAACGCCATCCAATATTTTTTGCTCTCGCTCCCATACGATACGACCACCATGAGTATGCGCCTTCCTGATCAGGATACAGATAACGATACGTATCAATAAATCCTTCTTCTAAAATACGTGTGAGTTTCTCTCGTTCCTCATCAGAGAATCCAGGATTTTTACGATTACTTTTTGGATTTTTTAAATCAATTTCTTTATGAGCAACGTTTAAATCACCGCAAAAAACAACTGGTTTCTTCTCATCTAACCCTTTAATATAAGCCCGGAAATCATCTTCCCATTTCATTCTGTAATCTAATCGTTCTAATCCACGTTTTGAATTTGGTGTATATAACGTTATCATATAAAAATCTTCGAATTCTAAAGTAATAACTCGGCCTTCTTGATCATGCTCTTCAATCCCTAAACCGTACGTTACAGATAGCGGTTCTTTTTTCGAAAAAATAGCCGTTCCTGAATAACCTTTTTTCACAGCATAATTCCAGTATGTATAGTATCCCTCTAGATTTAAATCAATTTGCCCATCTTGTAATTTAATCTCTTGTAAACAAAATATATCAGCATTTGATTCCTCAAGATAGTCTAAAAATCCACCTTTTGCGATAACTGCTCGCAAACCATTTACATTCCACGAAATTAACTTCACCTATAGTCCTCCTCTTGATGTTCACTTTCAAATTTCATGCTATCACAAAATAGAAAAACAAGCATATTTCATCTTTGTAATCTTGCTCTTACATTTGTGAATACATACATACGCACTTTATTCAGGTTATACTAATTTCAGAGGTGATGTTCTTTGCACAATGAAGGGATTACGTTAACAAATGAGCATTGGCAAGCAATTATTCATAATGATTCTTCCTATGATAGCAAATTCTTTTATGCTGTGAAATCAACCGGAATCTTTTGCCGGCCTTCATGCAAATCAAGAATACCGAATAGAAGCAATGTACGAATTTTTCATCATGCAGAGCAAGCATTAAGTGAAAACTTTCGCCCTTGCAAACGTTGTAAGCCACATGGGCTCACTTTACCTAATGAAGAGTGGGTAGAACAAATTAAAGATTATATCGAAAAACACTTCGATGAATTATTAACTCTCGATATACTTGCAGAAATGTGCCATGGTAGCCCATTTCATTTACAACGCACTTTCAAAAAAACAACAGGAATAAGTCCAATAGAATATATACTACAATTCAGGATTATTAAAGCAGCAGAACAGCTATTACAAACAAATCAATCCATTAAAGAAATTAGTACTGCTGTCGGGCTAGAAAACCCCGATTATTTTGCAACTTTATTTAAAAAGAAAACTGGGTTTACTCCTACTGAATATCGAAAAAAGAACGAAATGAAAGAAGGATATAATAATGAATTCCAACAAAAATAAATTTATTTATTGGACGCTACTTACACATAAGAATTGGCAGTTTCATATTGCTGCAACAGAAAATGGGCTATGCTTCATTGGATCACAAGATGAAAATTTTGAAGAACTAAATATATGGGCTAGAAAAAAATTGCCACAACATATATTGGCCTGTAATCCAAATTATCTACAATCATATGCGAAAGAAGTTACCGAGTATTTAGAAAGTAAACGAGAAAATTTTACATTCCCTATCGATGCTTACGGAACTGATTTTCAATTATCTGTTTGGAATGCGGTACGTGAAATTCCTTATGGGAAAACATATTCTTATTCAGAAATTGCCGAAAGAATGCAAAAGCCTACGGCTGTACGTGCTGTTGCTACTGCTATTGCTGCCAACCCTCTCCTTATTACAATTCCTTGCCATCGTGTTATTGGAAAAAATGGTAAGTTAACTGGATTTAGAGGTGGATTAGCAATGAAGCAAGAATTGCTTACATTAGAAAAATCGCAGGTAAAATGCATATGACAGCAGAAGATACTAGTAGATTAACTTTAGCAGTTCCAACAGAATTTAGTTTCCAAGAAAATGTACGCTATCTATCGCGTTCTAACAATGAATGTATGTTCCACATTGAAGATAACAAAATTTATAAAGTGATCCCTGTTCACGATGTAAATCTTTTAGTTGAAATTAGTATGAATATGGATGGACATATTCAAATACGTTTTTTAGAAGAATTATATACATCTGAAGAATCAATATGCGAAGCTGTAGCTCACTATGTGAAAGAGTGGTTTGATTTAACTACTGATTTAGCTCCCTTTTATACATTAGCTAAACGTGATGTACTCCTTCAAAGACCAATTGAACAATATTATGGCCTTCGTACTTTAGGTATTCCAGACTTATTTGAAGCACTTTCCTGGGGAATTATCGGTCAGCAAATTAATCTCACATATGCTTATACGCTAAAAAAACGATTAGTCGAACACTATGGAAATTATGTAGAATGGAACGGTAGAAAACATTGGATATTCCCTTCTCCTGAAACGATTGCCAATTTACATGTAGAAGATCTCAAAAACTTAAAAATGACGACTAGAAAATGTGAATATTTAATCGGTATTGCAAAGCTTATTACAGAAGGAAAACTATCAAAAGAATCTTTACTGCAAATACAAGATGTGAAACAAGCTGAAAAACAATTAACTGCTATACATGGTATAGGACCGTGGACTGCCAACTATGTTTTAATGCGCTGTTTACGATTTCCTTCCGCTTTTCCAATTGACGATGTTGGCTTGCACAATGCAATTAAATATATAACAGGTTCTGAAAGTAAACCGACTAAACAGGAAATAAAAGATTTTGCGGCAAATTGGACCAACTGGGAGTCTTACGCAACTTTTTATTTGTGGCGAGTATTATACTAAAAAACCAAGTAGCGCATCCGCACTACTTGGTTCTTTTTTAAGCTTGTTCTTCGAAGCGTCTTGCGATTTCCACAATAACCTGAACAGCTTTTTCCATCGTATCTACCGAAACATATTCAAATTTACCGTGATAGTTTTCACCACCTGTGAAAATATTCGGCGTTGGTAATCCCATATACGATAATTGTGATCCATCTGTTCCACCACGAATTGGATGAATGTTTGGTTCGATATTTAAGCTTTTCATCGCTTCATATGCAATATCAACAATTTCTCTCACTGGTTCAATTTTTTCAAGCATGTTATAGTATTGATCATTCATTTCTAAAACGACTGCATCTTGTCCATACTTCTCTTGCATTTGCTTCACAATATTTTCAACGTTATGTTTACGCGCCTCAAAATTTTCACGATCAAAATCTCGAATAATATAATATGCTTTACTTTGTTCAACATCACCATTTAATGAAAGTAAATGATAGAATCCTTCATAGCCTTCTGTATATTCTGGTGCCTCTTCTACTGGTAAATGCCCATTAAACTCCATAGCAAGTTTAGTTGCGTTACGCATTTTATTTTTCGCTGTTCCAGGATGTGTATTCGTTCCGTTAAACGTTAACTTAGCACCTGCAGCATTAAAGCTTTCATACTCTAAACCACCTAATGGACCTCCATCCATCGTATAAGCACATGATGCACCAAACGCTTCTACATCAAAATGCGCTGGCCCACGACCAATTTCTTCATCCGGCGTAAATGCTACTCTTATTTTCCCATGTTTAATTTGCGGATTATGTATTAAATAGTTCATTGCAACCATAATTTCAGTCAGACCAGCTTTATCATCTGCTCCTAGAAGTGTCGTACCATCCGTTGTAATAATCGTATGTCCTTTATATGATGGTAATTCTGGAAACTGTTCTGGCGTTAAAACAACATTTAGCTCTTCATTTAACGTAATCGCATTGCCATCAAAATTTTCATGAATTTGTGGTTTTACGTTTTTCCCTGTAAAGTCTGTTGCCGTATCTAAATGTGCTAAAAAGCCGATTACTGGAACATCCTTATCCGTATTAGCAGGAAGTGTTGCCATTACATACCCATTATCATCCATTGTTACTTCTGTTAAGCCAATCTCTTTTAACTCTTCCACTAATAGCTTTCCAAACTCAATTTGTCCAAGTGTTGTTGGTACTGTATGACTTTCTTCATTTGATTGTGTATCAATCTTTACATATCTCGTAAATCTTTCAATAAGTTCTTGTTTCAAACTCATTCACTCCCTTTTACATTTCTCTTTCTATTATAATCCTTAAAACGAAATATTTTAACTTTTTTGACTGCGAATATTTATTTCATTTGCATTTTAGAAATTATAAATAACAACCAAAAAGTCGTAATATTTGTACACGAAGACTCTTACATGTAATATACATAATTATACAATATGGGAGGTTTAAAGATGAGGCTAACTCTCTTTCGCTATTTTCTTTTTTTCTTAGGATTAATTTTTTTCGGCCTTGGAAATGCTCTTGCAGTCAAAGTTAAATTTCTCGGTTTACATCCTTGGGAAGTTTTAAACATGGCTCTCTACCAAAGGTTTGGATTGACGATTGGTACGTGGAGTGTCATATGTGGATTATGTCTCGTTCTCATTTCTTTACTAGTAGATCGAAAATATATAAATGTGGGTACATTTTTAAATGCACTACTTATCGGTCCCATTATGGACTTTTTCTTACAATCAAATATCCTTCCAAACGCAAGTGATTATTTATGGATAAACTTACTCATTTTATTTGCTGGTATTGCAATTACAGGTATTGGGGGAGGGATGTACGTTGCGGCTGGGATTGGTGCTGGACCTCGCGATGGATTCATGCTTACTATTTCCGACAAAACAGGACTGTCTATTAGCCGTGCTAGAATCATAGTAGAATGTGTTGTACTCGTTATTGGATTTATGCTAGGAGGTCCTGTTTTCATCGTAACTTTTCTGTACACCTTTATTCAAAGTCCAATCTTTCAGCAATCATTTAAGATGTTTCAAACACTTTTACATACTTTACATAACAAAAAGAAAATTAGTGAACATATTTAAAGTACAGTTTAATACAAATCATTCACCCTATTTACGATTCTCACCGCAAATAGGGTGTTTCTTTTTCATCTCACAATTTAAGAATATATACTATTTATTCACAATAAAAGTATATACATCATCATAAATACAACCGTTTACTCTAACAACATACTTCCCCGGTTTACTAAAACGAATTGTGTATTTATTTAGCTGAATTGCTCCTTTATCCCCAGAAAGAACATCAATACTTCTACCACTCAATACATAAAATTCACTTTGATTCATCGTTACATCAATTGCATTGAAGTTTTCTTCTTTCACCTGCTGTATTTCTGCAGCGCTTACACTTGGTTCTAAAAACAGTAGTCCACTTAATCCAATCGTCCCCGCTAAAGCAACTCCCGCAAACTTTTTAATCTTTTTCATCACAATGCCCTCCTTATAAATTTTGTGTAAAGGTGATTTTCTCCTTTACACCACAAAGCCTATATGTAATGAAATGAAAAGTAAACGGGGACCGTAAGACAAAATTCTACATCTTTTTCTCCAATTGAATATAAATCCAGCGTTTGGAGTTTTGTCACATTAAAAATTGTTTACTTAAACCAACTTCCAATTATATTATTCAGAAACTGAATAATTACTTATTGATTTAAGATTCTAAAAATAGTTGATAAAGATTCTTTCTATCTCCTATCCATAATCTTTCTACATTCATTAATTTCTCATCTTTAAATTCCAACTTATATATGTCAGGCTTCGATGCATGTATAAGAAATTCAAACCCGTATTGATTATCAAAGTAATTCATCATTAAAGTCATTACAAGCCCATGCGTACCAATTACAATTTTTTGCCCTTGGAAATCCATTAATATTTCCTTTAACACTTTCACTACCCGTCTCTGACAATCCTTATATGACTCTCCTTCCGTTAGTGTAAAATCCTGATTTGCGAACATCTTCTTTACAAGTGGATATATCTCTTTATCTGATATAACCTGATCCTCATTTGAAAACATACACTCTTTGAGATTTTCATATACTACTATTTCTTTTTCATAGAAATCGGCTGCTTTTTCTATCGTTAACGTAGCACGATTATAGGGACTGGAAATAAAAGTATCAATCCTCTCCTCTTTTAATATGTCAGTTACTCGACAGGCATCCATATGTCCCTTCTCAGTTAACCCACGCGTTCTTTCATTTCCTTCTAATTTTGGTGATTCACCATGTCTAACCATATAGATATATGTACTCATACTTCCTCCTTGAAAATATTCATTCGTCTTTTATAAACTTTGTTGATTTGTTCGTCTAATCCACTCACCTACTAAACTCTCGAATACTTCAGGTTGTTCAACTTGTAAATTATGCCCTGCCATATATAACACCGCGAATGTCGCTCTTGGATAATCATCAATAATTCTTATAATGTCTTGATAGCCTACCAATAGGAATATGCGTTCTTATTTTACAACTTTTCAGAATATAATTTCAAATTTTATTTTTCAGATTCCAAATAAAAAAGCCTTCCATGAGTGTATCCCCTCAAAAGAAAGCTCTTTTACGTATTTCGTCCTACTTGAACTTCAAGCATCATTACACATTATTCTTCTAGTTTCATCAACACAATTCTCCAACCATCTGGATCCTCTATCGTTATTCCCTTATCTTTCCAGTATGGGTTTTCAGGCTCGACCTCATCATATCCCAATGCATGCAGCCTTTTACTCACCTTTTTCATTTCACTATCTTCATGCATATAAAATACGAGTAAATTATCTTTTGTCGGAGCTGGACATGGGCTCCCATCTATATGTCTTGTAAATTCTAAATGATACTCTTCATCTGGGAGTCCAAACATGACCCCATCATAGCCTTCATGATCGTAGAATTCACCTATACGTTTTAATCCTAATCCTTTTTCATAGAATTCTATAACCTTTTCAAACTGATCAGTTGGACGTGCTATTCGAAATTTCACCCAATTCTTCATGCTTTTCCTCCCATACTAAAAATTTCATACATGCTTACGTATTATTGTATATACGTAACCTCTTTTTGAAATCCCTCATTAGTATGAGAATAAATACATACAAAAGTTTAATTCATACTTTATACCAAAAACATTTTATATAAAATTGAATGTATTATCTTTATGCAATTATGCATATTCACTTGCGAACTATTAAAAACCCTATAGAATTCAAAGGATGACTAAATATACAATTTCCATTTAAAATCTTGATGAAGTACATATTATTAAAAACAGCACGTTTTTAATTTTAAGAAGTATTACACTTTTTAACACTTTCCTTATAAACATGATTTTTATAAGGAAATCTGATACAATTCTTAAATAATATTATTATGTATAGATATTACGAATATAGTGCATAATTAAAGAAGGTGATTTTATTGAAATTAAATAAAAATTTACAACTATGTATATTAATTGGAACATTAATATGCTATTCAATCTATTTTATATTTTTTTATCTGTTCCCTACTCATTTTTCAAATTCGGATGTACGCTTCGCTTCACTTATCGTTGAAGCCATTACATTTGTATCACTCATTTACTCTATATATTCTAAAAAAGTTAGTTCAAATCCATTTTGGATATGTATCACAATAGCAATCGGTAGCTTTTTATTAGGTAAAATAGTATACACATATGAGGATAGCTTCTTCGAAATTCCAATACATCGATTTACTATTTCTGATGTATTTTACATGTTTTTCTTATTTTTCTGTCTCATCGCTTTCTGTTATAAAATTTTAAAAGAATGCGATAAATGGGAAAAAGCGTTCTTTATTTGTGATATATGCATCGTACTTACTTCCATATTCACATTGGAGTGGTATTTATTTAATCAGCCAAATTTAAATATATTCTCTCTATCACTAGGAGATGTTTTCCTTTCATTTCTATACCCAATTGCAGATTTATTATTTCTTCTACTAGGCGTTAGTCTCTTTTTCCGTCCAACAATTTTTAATTCCAAACGGAAGATTTATATCTTTATTTTTGTATTAATAAGTTCTGCAACTTTTAACTATATTTATTTTTACTTAAATAATCATTTATCGACTGAAACGATAACATTATTACGTCTTTTATATAGAATACCTATATTACTTATTGCAATAGCTGGTTCTATTTCAGAAGATCATAATAGCCATAAAAATTATTTCATTGTTAACCCTATAATAGGAAAAAAGGTTTTAGTTGTATTTCCCTATCTTGCCGTTGCAATACTAATCGGGTTTACGTTAAAAGAACAAACATCATCTTCAACTCTCATTACGGGAAATTGTATTACTTTTATTTTCGTACTCATTCGTCATTCTATTGTACGTATGCAAAACAATTCCCTAACAAAACGTTTACAGGCATTTAATGCTCAACTAGAAGAAAAAGTTACTTTACGAACTTCTGATTTAGTTTATAAATCAGAGGCTCTATCTCAGAAACAGCAAAAATTCAAATCACTATATGAATATCATCCTGACCCTATTTTTACGATTGATTTAAATGGAATCTTCTTAAATGTAAATAAAGCTGGAAGTATGTTACTGGGAGCACCAACGAATGAGTTACTCGGTGAAACTTGTTTTTCGATTATTTTAGAAGAAGATAAACATAAACTAGCATCTGCATTAGAAAAAGTGAAACAACAAGAATCGGCATCCTTACAACTTAGTTCTCAATATAAAGATGGCTTTACTTATTTTTTATACGTTACCATTGTCCCTATTATGATAGACGGACAAATTTCAGGAAGTTATATTATGGTGAAAGATATTACTGCACTAAAAAAACAGCAAGAAGAAATAAAATATTTAGCATTCCATGATACTGTAACGAAAATTGGGAACCGTGCCTTTTTCCATAAGAAATTAAAAAGAGTTATAAAAAATGCTAGAACAACAGACAGTGAGTTCGCATTATTATATTTAGATTTAGATCGCTTTAAAGCAATTAACGATACACTGGGACATTCGTCAGGAGATTACATATTAGAAGAAGTAGCAAAGCGATTCCAATCCTGTCTTCCATCACATACTCATCTGTCAAGAATCGGTGGCGATGAATTTACAATCTTAATTGAAAACTATACGGACGAAGATTCCTTATTCCAATTATGTAACCAGTTATTTGAATGCATGGAAAAGCCGTTTGTCATACATGAGCATACATTAACTTTATCACTAAGTATCGGTATCGCAATTTATCCACATTCCGGAATCGATACCGCTACACTTCTAAAAAACGCTAATGTTGCAATGTATGATGCAAAGGCAAAAGAGCTTAACTCTGTCTCTATTTATGACGATGTAATCGCTAAAAAAATTGAAAGACGATTACGATTAGAAAAAGATTTACCAAACGCAATACAAAATGAAGAATTATTCCTTTTATACCAACCTCAAGTTGATAGTGAATCTAATAAAATTATTGGTGCAGAGGCTTTAATCAGGTGGAATCATCCTGAATTAGGCGTTATTTCTCCATACGAGTTTATTCCGATTGCAGAAGAAACACTACAAATTATTCCAATAGGAAAATGGACATTAGAGCAAGCTTGCGAGCAAATGAAACGTTGGCATGCACTCGGATATTCACATTTAAAAATAGGTGTAAATTTATCTGCTAAAGAATTTGAACAAGAGGATTTTGTAAAGTCTATTTCTTCTACTTTAGCAAATACAGGTTTACCAGCAAGTTCTCTCGATCTTGAGTTAACAGAGCGAATTGCAATGATGGATGAGCGAGAAACATTGATAAAATTGCGCACACTAAAAAGTTTAGGGATTCACATTTCAATCGACGACTTTGGTACAGGCTATTCTTCGCTAGCTTACTTACCTTTATATCCAATCGATACGTTAAAAATCCCAAGAGAATTTATTACAATGTCTGAAACATGTGACGATGGAATGGAAATTATTAAAACAATCATCACATTAGCAAATACATTAGGAATGTCTGTCATTGCTGAAGGGGTAGAAACGAAAGAACATGTGAATTTCCTTCAAAAAAATAAATGTCAGTTTATTCAAGGTTACTATTACAGTAAACCTATTCATACTAATGCATTTACTGAGCTATTAGAAAGTGGGATTCACCCATAATACATAGCTAATCAGGATAAGTAATAATGAATTTGAACAACTATAGTAAAAAGGAAAGAAGATAGCTTCTTTCCTTTTTTTATTTAAATATCTATTACTCCACCACTTCATTTATTATATCTATTAATTGATGAATCCCCTCATTATTGGTTTTCTTATATCCATTCATGTTTTGAATATATCTCTCCTTATTTGTATACAACTTATTTACTGCATGTATAAATATATTCGTATTTACCCTGTCTTGAAGTATAACTTCCGCATATCCTTGTCGAGAAAAATATTCAGCATTTAAAACTTGATCTCCCCTACTGGAACTGTTAGTTAACGGAACAAGCAACATCGGTTTCTTCAAAAATAACAATTCAGAAATAGCAGTAGAACCCGCTCTGGAAACTACAACACTCGCCATGTTTAGTATATGTGGCAATTCTTCCCCTATATATTCAAATTGTATATAACCTTCCATACCAATAGATGAATCCACCTTCCCTTTACCGCACATATGAACAATATTAAAATTTAATAGTAATGTTTCCAAACTTTCCCTTACCATATCATTTATCCATTGAGCACCTTGACTCCCACCCATAATTAACAATACTGGTTTATCTTGCTGAAATTTACAATAGCTTCTTCCCCGCAATACGTTGCCCCTCTCAATTTCTTCCCTTACAATTGGTCCTACATAAACCTTCTTCTCATTACTTACATTTTCTCCTGTCTGAGGAAATGTTGTGCATAGTTTTGTAGTAAAAGGTAATGCTATTTTATTTGCTAATCCTAACGTACTATCTGGTTCACGTATTATTACGGGTACTTTATTCATCCACGCTCCTATTACTACAGGGACGGACACAAACCCTCCTGCCGAAAAAATAACATCTGGTTTTATTCGTTTCATCAATTTATAACTTTGTATACAACCTTTTATTATTTTAAAAGGATCTTTAAAGTTCTCCCAATCCCAATATCTCCTAAGCTTTCCCGTTGAAATACTATTGTATTTCACATTTTGAACTAATAGTTTTTCAATTCCATTTTGAGATCCAATATACTCAACTCCCCATCCTTTTTCCATAAATTTAGGAATCAATACCATATTAATCATTACGTGTCCGGCTGTACCGCCCCCAGTAAAGAGAATCTTTTTATTCATAATTTATATCCACCTTTATCATTAAAAATCTTGTTTTATACTTATCTATTAAATGTAAGTAAACTTACTATTATTTATATAAACCTTTAACTCAAATCCTATATCTTGCAAAAAATCTTTAACGAGATCATAAAAATCATTTCCACACTCACTACATTCATACTGAGCAAAGACTTGAATTACCGCCCTAGTTCCTGTACCTATTACTGGGCTTTTCCTATCACCCTTTTTACCTTCCACATAAGCTCGACATTTATTGATTGCCTCATAGATACACAAAACATGCGCTTCCTCATCTTTCCAGTCCAGCGTATCAACAATTAAAAGAAGTAGCGTATTTTGATTATCTATTGTTTTATAGCCATTCATATATTTCTTACACCCTTTTTATTTTTCATTGAATGCAGATTTCACTACACTTCGCATACTCGAGTACATCTTTTAATGATTGATGAAATTGAATTTCTGGGACCCAACCTAACCTTTTTATATCCTCTATTACTAAACTCTCATTTGATTCGCTCCCACTATGCTCTGTTTCTTTTATGGAAAAATTCAGCTTTGTTAATTCTTTGTATTGTTCTATTACATCTAATAAAGATCGTTTTACCCCTGATCCAATATTATATTGTTTTCCATTTGTTCCATCGCGTAATAACACATGATACGCTTTAACCGCATCACGTACATCTAAAAAATCCCTACTATCTTTCAAACTGTTCACTTCAATAATTGCTTCACTTTTATTCGACTCTATCATTATCATTTTTTCTGCAAGAATAGAACAAATACCATTCGATACTCCTGGACCAATTAAATTCGAGGGCTTTGCAATGATAATATTTGAATTCATTAATTCACTCCACGCCTCTGCAATAATGACTTGCATCGTTTTACTTAAACTATATGGATTTGAAATTTTTATTTCGTTCATACTATCTGCTTGCAAAGCAGATCCTATAACCAACGTTCTACAGTGAGGTGCTTCTTGATTAATTGCTTCTAATAAATATAATGTCCCTATTACATTAATCTCTACATATTCAAGAGCGGCTGTCCAAGACTCTATGACCGAATTCTTTCCTGCTAAATGCAATACATAATCTGGCTTTATTCGTTTCATTACCTTCATTACTTCGCTCTTATTAGTTAAATTACAAGTAATACCATTCCCAATTATTTCTCTATGTGCACGATTTTGAAACATGGGAATTACATGAAATCCCTGCTCTAAAAAATATTGGCAAGCATGGCGTCCTGTGAAGCCATTTGCACCAGTTATTAAGAGGCTCGCATTTTTTTTCATCGTAAAAACCCTCCTTTTTCTAGCATTTGTTTCACCTCATGTTTTGTAAGTAAGTCTTGTTGAGAACTAAAACTCTTTACATCCACTAACCGATAACTAGCATAATATTCCTGCAGCCCTTCTATAGGAATAGTCGGTAGTACCACAAAATAATTTTGATCAAAGCTTATACTTGTTTTACTCTCTACCTCAGATAAAAGCATTTCACTTAATTTTTCACCCGGTCTTATCCCTACCTCTTTTACCTTCACGTTTTCCTTTTTTGAATCTTCAATTAACACTTCTGCTAAATCTGTTATTTTGCATGCCGGCATTTTCATAACAAAGATTTCTCCACCTCTACCTTGATATACGGCTTTAAATAACAATCCGACAGCATCTTCAATCGTTAAGAAAAATCTAGTCATATTTGCATCGGTAATCCCTATTTGTGAAGATTTTTTAATTTGTTTTTTAAAAAGTGGTACCACACTTCCGCTCGTCCCTAAAACATTTCCACCACGAACACAAATGAATTTTGTTTTCTTCGTTTGTATATTCGCATGAACCATTAATTTCTCACCAATTGCTTTTGTCATCCCATACGTATTTGATGGATCGGCCGCTTTATCCGTTGAAACATATATAACTTTCTCAACTTGCATCTGTATAGATGCTTCAATTACATTTTGTGTACCATGTATATTGGTTTTTATAGCTTCATAAGGATAATACTCACATACTGGAACATGTTTTAAAGCTGCAAGATGGAATACATAATGTACACCTTGGCAAGCATAGGCTAGTTGATCTTTATCACGAATATCTCCAATAATAAATTTTAATCTATCATCATTTATAAACTGTTGCTGCATTTCAAACTGAACCGTTTCATTTCTTGAAAAAATCCTAATTTCTTTCGGTGATTTTTCTAATAGTTGTTTTATAAGTTCATGTCCCCACGAACCTGTACCACCAGTAATTAAAATTATTTTATTTAGCATTTCTTTTCCTCCTACTACACATTTCAATTAAAATTGTATTTATAAAATTCATTGAATTATTTTCAATTGATTTAAATCATAATCGTCGTTTGTTACATTTAATTGACAAAATAAAAAAACAGAAACTATTAAACATAGTTTCTGTTTTTCATTTCACCTCACAACAGTAAGATTTTTTATGCTTTTTGTATGATAACTAAATTCTTGTAAAAAACACCGCTCATTTATTTCTTATACTCGTAATAAAATAAATAGAATGATTCATAGCCAATAATCATGTTTAATTTTATGAAAAAGGGAGGTAATGGAATGTACCGAAGCAATTCAAATCATACATATAACGGACTTTCCAAAGCATTGCCTCTCTCCCTATTTGATGTGAAGAATGAATTGAAACAAAAAAGCAAACTTATTCATTCTGGCACGATGTATAAATTAACGCAAGAAGAGCAATTCATCCTCAACAACATAAAAATACAAACAGAACAGCTAAATAAAAATAATGTTACAAGGACACGCGCATACTACCAATTTTACATTCAATATCCAGAAATACATTGGGCACTACTTGGGCATATGGTATCACGTAACGGCGGTTGGAATATGACTGATTTGAAGGGCGATTTATATACGAAAATTTTATCAGAGAAAGAGCAAATCACATTTTTTTCTTTTTTAGAAAGAGGGAATTGGCTTATTTTCCAAGATGTATATCCTCAATTTCTGCTTTATGAACAAAGTTTAAAAAGAGCACAAAAACTATTTCACCTTCTCCCTCACCTAAATGTTTCTACATTTATGGAAACGATGTGGACCGATTTTTGGAAAACGGGTAACAAAAAAACATTAGCCATTGCAACTATTATTAATGAACAAAACTACTTAGAAAAAAGAGTGATACAAAATATACAATTTCAAAAGACTGTACTTAATAGTATTGGATTTAAACTCTTTGATTTCTTTCAGTTTAATCATATCCTTTTCCCATTCTACGAAAATGATAAGAAACACAAAGTATTACTATTTGGTGATACAATGAAACATTTCACTTCCTTACACGAACGAATCTTAATTGGAAAAAGGTTGTATTCATTATTATTTCGAGACACACATGTTTTATCTCAAATAATAAGCTGGGCCCAGCACCATCCGCATACAGGATCCAGGAAAGATTACTGGCCTCATTTATTTTCAAGTGTAAATGAATCTTTTTCCCGTGAATTTTATAAGCGTCGAATAAAGAAATGCCAGTTGCGTAGTGGCGCTCATCGTATATACAGTCCTGCACTCATCTATGCATGGCGAGATATGAAGCATGAAGAAGTTGACAGTGAAGATTGGTTTACGGACT
Organism: Bacillus cereus group sp. BfR-BA-01379; assembly: GCF_022663605.1. Classification (NCBI taxonomy): domain Bacteria; kingdom Bacillati; phylum Bacillota; class Bacilli; order Caryophanales; family Bacillaceae; genus Bacillus; species Bacillus cereus group sp. BfR-BA-01379. Next base: position 108,778 of record NZ_JAKUFT010000002.1, on the reverse strand, counting down.
GGCAAGTTGTAAATTATTTAGTAGATAAGGAGGAAAATATAAATGGGCAAATTACAGAAGACTACTGTAAAACACTCGAAAAAATTGAACTTGCCATTCTTGCAAAGAAAAACGTCCTCCTTCGAGAAGAAGAATGATTTTTTAGCATTAGCAGTTACAATCTTACTCTCTTGTATTATCGGAACTTGCTTAGATGCTTTCTTTGTTGCGAAACAAATTTATTCCTTTCCAGTTAGACCATTCTCATCCATATTTTCAGTTAACATTGGCTTTACTTTGTTTGTACTACCGATTTTAACAATGATTTTCATACAAATTTCCAAAACATTAACTGTAGTTTCTAGAATACTATTTATTGTTTCAATAGGTATTTGTGCTAGTATTTTTGAGCAGGTTGCTGAAAGATTCGGTTTCTTTATTCATAGTGTGGATTGGAATCATACATATTCTTTATTTGGCTATATGATTTTCTTTTCTTTTCTTTGGAAAGTATATCATTTCATACAAAAATAAAGAGACCATTATAGATCTCTTCTTAAGCATAATCTTCAGTTATTGCTAATGATGCGGGATTTTGAAGACTTTTTGAACGTAAGCGGTAGGCAACGATTTTCTTCTTATATTGCTTGATTACATCAACATGTTCCTCATGGCTATATAGAGAAAACCTAATCTCTTTATTCCCTTTCTTCGTGTTAATAACGATCGGTGTTCCTTCCCCGTGCGGTGGGAAATAATGTTTATCTAAAAATAAAGCTTCATTAAATTCATGAATAACTTGTAGTTTCATTTCTCCCTTTATATTTTTTCCATCTATCGATATAGAGGTATTCTCTTCCTCAAGTTTTTGATGCAATTCAAATCTACTAATAATTGATTCTACAACAGAAGTTGGCATACTAGAAACTAGTACTTTAAGAGCGCCAAAAATAAATAATGTAACTATAAACCATGTTGTCATTTTCATCATCTCCATTACCTTTTAAAATAAAAATTTCGTTCCATACGGTATAAATATACTAATGAGTATTCCGGTTACAATCATCGTCACTGAACCGATCGTCGCCTCTTTCTCGCCTTCCTTCACGAGACGGCTCACACCGATAATATGTGATGCGCAGCCCATCCCCACTCCTTTTCCAATCGTACTTGTTATTCGGAAAAACTTCAGTACTGTTGGTCCGATAATAGCACCTGTTATTCCTGCAACAACTACAAAACTAGAAGTCATAGATGGAATGCCGCCAATTTGATCCGCTAATGATATGGCGATAGGCATCGTCGCTAATTGTGGCAGTGTCGTTAATATGAGTTCCTTATCTATATTTAACATCCCGCCAATCACTACATTCATACTCGTTAAAGCCACTATACCTACTGCTACGCCGATAAGTATCGACAAAAAGTTTTTCATAAGTATGTTTCGCTCTTTAAATAATGGTATCGCTAACGCTACAATTGCAGGACTCAATAAACCGGAAAGAATATTCCCCCCATTTTCTCTATACTCTTGATGAGAAATACCAAAAATCAAAAATAAGCAAATCATACTTGCTGTAACTGTTAGCACCGGTAACGTAAATGGAAACGGAATTTTTTTATATAACTTTGTCGCGAATACATACATTACTACAGTAATAATAATTAAGACCATTTGCATTTTGCACCTTGTCGATTTTATTTTTTTGATGTTACTAATAATTGACTTATATACCCTGAAATAATCAAAGTTACTACCGTGCTTACAACTACTAAAAGAAATATAACGCTCCCTTTACTGAAAAGAAAAGACCCATATTCCATCAGCCCTGTTGTCGAAGGAATTAGAAATAACGGTAAAAAGACAATTAATTTTTCCGCCCCTTCCTCAAACCACTTTAATGGTAAAATACGAGTAGAAAGGAGTAGAAATAGCATTAACATCCCAATTAAACTTCCTGGCATTGATAGATGGAATTCTCCCTGAATCCACGTACCAACTAAACTAAATACATATAGCACGCCTACTTGAAGTAAAAGCGTCACGTACTTCATTTCTTTCCCTCATTTCAATATTACGCATCTCTATTATGAAATCTCATTTAACGTTTTAGCAAACCTTGTCATTCCCAGCTGAATTTGTTCGGCATTTACTCTCCCAAAAGTAAAACGAATATATTCACTTTTAGTACCTAAAACACTACCCGGGACAAACGCTACACCATTTCGTATAGATTCGCCTAATAAATGATATTCATCAAACGTTCCTTGCACTTTGCACCATAAATGTATTCCACCCTCTGGAACAAAAAATTCAACCTGGTCCCCCAATATTTCTTCAAGCTTTCTAATTAACACATCTCTTCTTTCTTTCAATTGTTCACGAAGCATTGTAATATGTGCATGAAAATCTTCTGATTCTAAAAATTGATTTGCCACCCACTGCGTAAATACGCTATGGCCAAAATCAACTTGCTGCTTCGCATCCGCTAAACGTTCAATTACACGTGTAGGGCCAATTACCCAACCAATACGTAATCCTGATGCAACAATTTTTGATAATGAACTTATATAAAGAACATTCCCGTTTTGATCCATTGATTTTAATGTTGGATTCACTTCTCCATTAAATGACGTTAAGCTATACGGATCATCTTCTACAATCGGTATACCAAATTCAGAAGACAGTTCTAAAATCTTTTTACGTCTTGCTAATGAAAGTACTGTTCCCGTTGGATTTTGATAATCTGGATTCAAAAATACCATGCGAATACGATGTTTTTTATGCAAATCAATTAGGTCATCTGGATTCATTCCATGCTGATCAACAGGTAGATGGAATATTTTTAAGCCTGCGGATTTAAACATCGGCAATGAAAAACAATACGACGGATCTTCAATTGCAATCGCATCGCCAGGTTTTAATAAGCATTGCACGATAAGATTCAGTGCCTGTTGTGCGCCAGATGTAATAAGGATAGAATTCGAATCTGCTTCAATTTGTTTATATTGCTGAACATGTGCTGCAATTGTTTTTCTCAACATTTCATTTCCAAGTGGATGGTCATAACCTAGGTTTTCCATAAATGTTTTCTCCGACAAAATCGTTCGGAATCTATCACTTGGAATTAACTCTGGTGACAATTCACCACTTGCTAAATTAATTAAGTCATCTTTTTGTGTTTCCGTTCGAATTTGTTGAACGAGTGGCACATTAGGTAAGAACGATCCATCCTCAACGTACCTACCCCAGTTCGGTATTCGTTTATGTGAAACACCCCATATGTCTGTATTCACCCGTGTTCCGCTTCCTTTTTGCCGTTCTACTACTCCAAGTGATTTTAATTCTTCATACGCAGCTACTATTGTACTCCGGTTCACCTGCAATTCTTTTGCTAACATACGCTCAGAAGGTAACTTGCTGTCAGAAGGAAACTCACCTGAAGAGATGCCCCTTTCAATATAATCAGCTATTTGTTTATATACAGGCGTCTTATCTGTACGATTTGGTTTCCATTCCATCCTGTTGCCCCCTTTCAAAACGAACTATCCTTGATTCGCTAATAACAGTATTAACTGTAATAATAGTATTAATTAAGCGCATGATTTAAAAACATTTTTACCGTCATATTAAAGCTAGTCGGCTGTTCTAAATAAGGTAAGTGTCCACTATTTTTCAACTCAATGAAAATTGTATTTTTCAAATGTCGTTCAAACTCTCTTACATATTTCTCAGGGACAAAATCATCATTTTCCCCTCTTATAATTAAAGTAGGACATGAAATATGTGAAAGAAACGGTCTTTGATCATAGTCCACTAATTCAGCAAATAATCTTTGAATATGCACCGAATTAATAGCATGTAAAGATTGATAAAATCCCCTGACAATTACTTCATTATCCGTGACTCCCATCGCCTTCAATAATGTATCCGCCCATGTTTTTCCGTTATCATGCAAGCTAAGTAAATCATATACTTCAATTCGTTCTTTTCGATCTTCCGGTTCCAAATAGGGAAATGCATTTACAACAATTAAGCTAGAAACAAAGTCTGGATATTGAATAGCGAAATCGATACCGACCCTAGCTCCTTTTGAAAGACCACAAATGACTACTTTTTGTAGCTTTAAGTAATTACATAACTCATACAAAACATTTGCATATTCTTTAAAAGGGATTTCCAGCCCTTCAGATTTCCCATGTCCTGGTAAATCAAGAGAAATCACTTTCCAATTCTCTTTGAAATATTGCCTTTGATATAGCCAATTATTTGCGTTTCCACCAAGACCGTGTAATAACAATATAACAGGACCTGATCCTTCTATATTGTAAGAAATTTTTCGATTCTTATATTCAAAATACATATACATCACATTCAGCTATAACATCACTTATTCTTATCTTTGAATGAATATATCCAAAATGGTTCCTTTTCTAACCACTCTACTGTTTCCGGTGCACCTTCTTCATACTCTTTTTTTAGTTCCGTTACTTTCGTCGCAAATTGTGATGCATGCGCTTGCAATACCTCGAACTTTTTGGGAACATATTCTTTCACTTCATTTTTAAAATGCGGAGGGCCTATTTCCGCTTCATGACTATTTGAAAAAGCTACCGCATAAAATGTTGGTCTTTTATTTTCCGGAATATTAGCTAACGCCCCGGCTACCGCTTCTCCTGTTGCATCATGATCTGGATGAACTGCATATCCCGGATAAAAAGAAATGACCAATGACGGATTCAATTCTTCCACACAGTTTTGTATGACACGTCTTAACTCTCCAGGAGTTTCAAATTCAAGGGTTTTATCACGGTATCCCATCATACGTAAATCTTTAATCCCTAAAATATTTGTAGCCTTCTTTAGTTCCTTCTCTCTTATCGCATATAATGATTCACGTGTTGCAAAAGGAGGATTTCCCATCGCTCTCCCCATTTCACCTAACGTTAAGCAAACATAAGTAAGCGGAACATTTCGCTGCGCATAAGCTAAAATTGTACCTGCCACGCAATACGACTCATCATCTGGATGCGGAAAAACAATTAAAACGTGACGTTCATTTTTTATCAAAATCATACTCCTCCATCATATACAAACCTTTTCTTTCAAAATTATTAAATCACTACCGCATACCATGTTACCCCTACAAGTAGGACGAAAAGAAGGAGAATATAAATAGTTGATAAGTTCTTCACATTTCTCTTTGTAGACTTGCCGTAATTCTCCTCCACATTTCGTGCTACTAGCACGGTGCCGAACAGCGATCCAATTACAATAATAACGACTAGTGAAATTGCAAAACTCATTGTATTTTCACCTCTCTACAGACAATCTATTTTAATAAAGAACTTTCTCTTTAAAACGTTAATAACATACTACCTTTCTTCTCTTATCATAATGGATGTTTGCAAAAAACGGACCAACCACTTTTGTGTTTTTTTGCTCATCCACTTTAAAAATAAAAAGCAACTGATCACTTATGGTCAGTTGCTTTTTTACAGGATTATTTATATTGATTTTCATTTAAAACTAATCCGATTTAAAAGTTTAGTCTTTTCATAATGAAACATCAATTGAAATAACTCGATAATTGTTCGTTTACAAGATACACTGTATTTTCAATAAGAATCGACGTATTTTATCGCTTCTTACTCTCATCATCTTTATTCTTTTATTAATGACTTATTTGTTCTTATAACTTCTTGATACAGCAATGGTGACCACTTTTCATTTATGTAGTCTTGAATTATCCAACCTACTCTTGTAGGACTCTTTTGTTTTATATAGTTTGCAATTTCAGGATTTATATAAGAGGCATAGTAATATGGACTATTCCATGCTGTACCACCTGAAGACAAGCTTGTAAAATTAACATATAGGTGATTTAAATCCTCACTATTATTCATCGTTTCATTAATCGTATCTTTAATAGATTTTACTTTCTCATCATAACTCACTTTATATTTATCTTGTACTGTTACATTTACATTTTGATTTACAGTTGTCGTAAATGTCTCATTATCTGGCCAATAAAAATTATTATATCCTCCAGATTCATTACTACCACTATATCTTTTTAATAGTACAATTTTCCCACGAGCATCTCCAAGTTTTATATTTCCTTCTGTTTTTAAAAAGATAGGATCAACAAAATAATTTTTTTCAAACGTATTACTAAAGGAACCTTCTGCCCCTTTCATATCCTCATACTCTTTTTTTAAAGACATAATAATCGTTTCACTTGGGTTATCTTTTAAAAATTGTTTCGCTTCGCTTATGAATTCATGCAATGTTACATAAAGATATAATGGACCATGATGAAGAACTATCGTATTATCATCTGTTAAACGTCCTCTTATATCAAAAATACGAGCTCCATGATCCATTTGGTAACGAAAATCATATTCTTGCGTCATTCCCCATACTTGCTTAATTGGATTTTGTAATTTGAACGTACCACTATCATGTGTTCCTGGAATTGAAATTCGTGCTAATGAGATGTTATCAGGTATAGGTTGCATCCATTTTGACCAATTTTCAAACTCATTAACAGAGCTAGCTGCAACGACCCGCTTATCATGTAAAGCGAATACAAATGTGATAAATATCATACTACATATGAATAATTTCAAAGTAAACTTCTTATTGCTCACTATTATTCCTCCTTTTTCCGTTTTATATTAAACTTATTGAATATAATATAAGCTAGTTCATAAAAAATAAATAACATTTTATCAATATGAAATATTGCATAGAAGTAAAGTTAAAAAATCATTCACATATACTGAATTAGAAAAATTTAAAGGAACTTCATCTGAAGTCCCTTTTGTTTATTTTATGTTCAATACATATGAACCATCTTTATTCTCATACTTATAGACATATAAATAATATTTACCTGGCTTTGCATTATAAGTTCCTTTAACTACATTCCCTTCATTTTCACCATATGCTACATAGTTGTTTAAATCTGATTCATGATGAAGTACCCATGTCATTCCAATGTTTTGTTCATTTAGTAGAGAAATTTTAATATTTTCGGGTGAGTCAATTTGGAAAGTAAATACATCTACCTTATCACGATTATCTAGTTTTCCTTTCATTGGTGTATGAAAGGAGACTTTATTTGCCTGTCTACGTTCATTATTTGGTTCATTTTCTGTTACTTGTAACTCATTCCCACCGTTCGGTTCTCTTCGTTCATACCCTAAATCTACTAGTATAGACTTCAAATCTGGTAAAACACCAATTTTATCTGAAGATGGATCTTTAGATCTCGTTCCAGTGTTACGGTTACTTAATATCGTTCTTAATTCACTTGGTCTATATGGTTGTCCTAAATTTTCTTTAGCAATACTTTGTACTAAAGTCGCTGCTCCTGCGATAATGGGTGAAGCACTAGATGTTCCACTAAAGCTTGAAGTATAAAGATTTACAGCACTTCGACTTTGCTCGGCTGTAGTTGTATCTACATTTTCTCCCCACCCGTACACATCAATCCGACTTCCATAATTTGAAAACCACATACGCTCATGAGGGAAAGATGAAGAACCCGCGCCTACCATAATTGCACCTGAATCTTTAAAATCTTTACTATTACGATTTAAGACTTGTTTACCATTTCTATCTTTAAATTGATCTAAATCATTCCACCCATTTGCTCCAGCTTCTATAATGACAACACCTTTATCTGTACCAGCACGAATCGCATCAAAGATATCTGGTTGTATTTCAACAGGTAAATATTTATCACCATATCCATCAAAGGAAGCTTGTGCCTCTAATAATAAAACATTCCCAGCTTCTAACTGATTTACAGCACTTAATATTGCATCAGCTGTATTATACTGTCCGTTATCTCTTATTTGAGAAATCACTTTCGCTTTCGCTTTTGGCGCAATCCCAATATTCCCAACCTCATTATCCTCAGAGGATACAATCCCTAGTACAGACGTTCCATGTCCAACATGCTGATCTATATTTCTTCCAGACATTAATTCAATATTTTGATGTACTAAATCCTCATGATTTAATAGCCATCCATATTCCATATCAACAAAAGTTATATCACTTCCATTACCACCTTGGACTCCCCAGGCAAAAGGCGCATTAATACCGTATGGTGCCGCATCAAGGTAACCTTGTTTTTTATATCTAGGATTGTTATTAGGATTAAAAGATACACTTAATGGTTGTACTTCCGGTGGCGTTATTTTTTCTTGTTTCTTCACATACACATCTTCTATTAAAGAAGATGTCTTTAACTTATCTACCAGTTCTTCTTCCTGCTCACCATTTTGAGTTTGAAGAATATAGTAGTTTAATAAACTTGTAGATACATTATTAGGTGCTTTCACTTCAAGGTTTTGTATTTGTTCCGGGCTTACAGATGTAAATAAACGATTAAATGTTACATCTGGATATTCTGCAAAAAAATCTTCTAGTACTTTATCGTTCGTTTGAGATTGTATTTGTTTTTCAATACCATCTTCATATGGCAATTTCAAATCCGCTCTGAATTTTACAATGATTTGCTTATCTGTTTCTTGTTCTATCCCTAATTTACTCTGCTGTTCTACAGAATCAGCATTTACAATATTGACAGTGTCCCCTATTCCTAAAAATGTTGAAATAATTACAGCTGAAACAGATATTCTTTTAAATATATTCATTACATCACTCCTCCTATTAATAATATTTAATCATTATATTAATCTATAATGATTTTGTTTATATAACATATTCCCTTTCTACTAAATAGATTATAGTAATCAGCAATATGAACTTCAATGTATTTTCATATGCAATATTTCATATTCGGACTCTACACTACATAAATAAGAAACTTATAATGATTATTTATTTTATATGTGCTAATATACTTGTATTAAAATATTACGTATAAAAATTCTGAACTATATTACTTAACAGTTTCACCTTATTTTTGCTAGGAGGATTTACAATGAAATTATTAAAAATAAAGCATATAATCCCTTTATCTGCAGCTGCAATTACATTCGTATGTAATCAAGGCACAGCTGAAGCATCTACCATTCATACAGTAAAAAAGAATGATACACTTTGGGGCATTAGTAAACAATATGGAGCTTCCATACAATCCATTAAACAGGCTAATAATAAAGGAAACGATCAAACTTTTATTGGTGAACAGTTACATATTCCAGGGTCCACGTACTCAAATGAAATCACCGTTCGTCAAAACGCCAAACCTGCGAACATTTCTGGACAAATTATTTATCAAGTACAACAGGGAGATTCATTAGAAATGATAGCAAAGCGTTACAATGTTACCGTTCAATCTATAAAACAAATTAACAATACAGTCGGAAACAAGCTTTATACAGGACAACATCTAAAAATTAACTCAAGCATTTCAGAAAAAGAAAAAGACTTAATGGCACGCTTAGTTACCGCTGAAGCAGGTGGTGAATCCTATAAAGGTAAAGTAGCTGTAGCAAAAGTTATTCTAAATCGTGTAAATGCAAAAGGTTTTCCAAATACAATAACAGGCGTTATTTATGAACCTATTAAATACGGATATGCCTTTACTCCTGTTACAGATGGAAGAATTAATCAGCCTGCAAGCCCAGAAGCAAAAATGGCAGTAGAAGAAGCTATCTCCACAAATGGAATACATTCTGATTGGCTTTATTTTTACAATCCAAAAACATCAACAGACAAATGGATTACGACACGTCAAACAGTAGCAGTAATTGGTAACCATGTGTTTGCTAAATAAGATTTAAAACCATTAACAGACCTCTTCACTTAAAAGGTCTGTTTTTTTATATATTAGATTTTATTCTTCATATGACATAGTGATCATTTAAAACTATTTCTTCTTTCAATTAAAAACATTTGTATTTACTCCACCACTCGGAGAAATAAAAAAACATCAAGTTTAAAAACTCCCTCTTTATTAATAAAAGCTATTTCTTAACTTCATAAAATTGTTATACACTAGAAAAATAAAAACAAACTATTCGTTAGCAGGTGAAAGAATATGTATGATGTTACAATTATCGGCGCTGGAGTAAGTAGCATTTTTATGGCTTATTCACTAGCGAAAAGTAACAAAAAGGTTTTAATTCTGGATAAAGGTAAAGCGCTAGAAGATCGTCATTGTCCTTTAGACGAAGGAAAAGCATGTACTTGTACTACATGTGATAAATATTTTGGGTTTGGCGGTTTAGGAAAATCTGAAGGGAAATTTAATTATACAAACGGATTTGGCGGCGAACTTGAGCAAAAAGTCGGTAAAGAGGGCTTTATACAACTTATGACTGAAGTAGATAAAATTCTATGTCAGTTCGGAGGAAGTTCTGTTTCGAAATATTCTACAGAAAATCCCCCCCTCAATAAGAGAGCTGAATCGTGTGGTTTACAAATGCTAACAACAGAAGTAAGGCATCTTGGCACTACCCTTTCAAGTGAGATTTTTCAGCAACTCTATGAATTTTTACTTACGAAGATAAATATACAATTTCATATAGATGTGCAACATATTATGAAACAGAAAGGTCATTTTACAATAGTGACAAATGAAGGAACAGTTCAATCGAAGCAACTAGTATTTGCAACTGGACGTTCTGGAGCAGATTGGTTAAAAGAAATGTGCACTTCTCTCAATATTTCTCAGGAACAAACTCGTGTAGACTTAGGTATTCGAGTAGAGATGAAGGAACACCAATTACGTTCTATATTAAAAGATACATTTGAGACTAAACTTTCTTATGAGCATGAACGCTTCACAGCAACTACGTACTGTATGAATCCAAAAGGACGCATCATTAGAAAGTACGAAGAAGGTTTAGTTATGCCTGACGGTCAAAATTTTCGAGAGAAAGGAACTGGCACACCTAACTTAAATTTCACTTTATTTATCCCGCGCTATTTTTCAACTCTCAAAGAAGCAAATGTATACGCAAGTTCAGTTATTAAAAACATTAACCAAGGACGAGATCGGATTGTTATTCAGCGCTTAGAGGATTTACTAAATAAACAACCTACAACGGATAACCACATGAAACATAACCGTATACAACCTACACTACAAGGAGATTATGGAGATTTAAATACAGAAATTCCTCCATTATATATTGAAGGACTTAAAGAATTTTTATTACGCTTAGAACAATTCATCCAAGAACCGATCGATACAGATACTTTATTATACGGAATTGACGGAAAATTCTATGCTCCTACGATAAAAATCAATAAACACTTTGAAACAAGTGTGCATGGGTTATTTTTAGTTGGAGATTGTTCAGGCGTCACTCATTCATTATCTCAAGCTGCTGCAAGTGGGTTGTATGTTGGAAAATATTTATCTGATATTTAATTTCTTTCATTAAAATAGCAATCAAATATGTTAACTTCCATAGTAATAGCTTACTAAAGATTCTCCCGCAAGGAATCTGGATTTTACGAGATACATATTTAACATAACCATGTATGTACCACTATTGACATTCGATTCTAACAAATTGAATGTCAATAGTTTTAAAAGCCTCTATTCATTTCCGCTTTCATTTGTTCGATATTTTGTAACATCATCATAGTGTTTAATATGTTAGGATGTCTATAAGTCATTTTCCATACAACTATGACTTTTTCTTCTCTGTTTCTAAAAAATAGATTTATGCTTTAAAATTCCTCATTGTACGTATATGAATACTTCATATTATTACCTTTAGAAAACATAAGCTAAATGGTTCATTACACTCTAATAGTTATAAAAACATAATATATAACACAAGTTAAATAAATTGTATAAAGAAGGTGTAAAAATGAAAAATAAAATCAATTTACAAATGAAAAATATAAGCTTTGTTTTAATAATTGCTTTAGCAGTATGGTTAAAAACATATCTTATTACAAGATTCAGTTTTGATTTAAAAATTGAGTCTTCTACACAAGAGCTTATTTTGTTTATTAGCCCTCTCGCTGCATCATTAGCATTTGTCGGATTAGCATTATTTGCAACCGGTGAAAAGAGAAATTATATCGCGCTATGTATTAATTTCTTATTAACAATCGTACTGGTTGGGAATGTCATGTTCTATGATTTTTATAGCGATTTCGTTACGTTACCAGTACTTGGACAAACATCAAACTTTGGCCAATTAGGCGGCAGTATTATAGAAATATTGAACTACAAAATTATACTCGCATTCGTAGACATTATTTTCTTCTTTATTTTATTGAAGAAGAAATCAATTGTCTTCCAAACAGGACGTGTAACTCATCCGGTACGCTTGCTATATTTTCTTTTAACGATTGGTGTATTTTTTGCGAATTTACATCTTGCAGAAAAAGAGCGACCTGAACTATTAACGAGATCATTTGACCGAGTTATGCTTGTTAAAAATTTAGGACTATACACTCATCAAATATATGATTTAACACTGCAAGTAAAAGCAGGGTCACAAAAAGCACTTGCTGATAGCAGTAAATTACAAGAAACAGAAAACTACGTAAAGGCAAACCAAAGTGAACCAAATCCTAACATGTTTGGTGCAGCGAAAGGAAAAAATGTAATTATCGTTACTCTTGAATCCCTACAAACCTTCTTAATAGGCGCATCAGTTAACGGTCAAGAAGTCACACCATTCTTGAATCAATTCATAAACGAAAGCTATTACTTCGATAACTTTTTCCACCAAACTGGGCAAGGAAAAACATCCGATTCTGAATTTCTAATTGATACTTCATTGTATCCATTAAATCGAGGAGCTGTATTTTTCACACACGGTAACAATGATTATACTGCGACTCCAGAAATTTTACGTCAACAAGGTTATTACACTTCTATATTCCATGCGAATAACGCAACATTTTGGAATCGTAACATTATGTACTCTGCTCTTGGTTATGATCGTTACTATAACGAACTTGATTACAAAATTACGCCCGAAACAAATTTAAATTGGGGATTAAAAGATATCGAATACTTTGATCAATCTGTAGATATATTAAAAACTGTTGATCAACCATTTTACGCTCGTTTCCTTACGTTAACGAACCATTATCCATTTACGTATGATGAAGATACAAAATTCATTGAACCATACAACTCTGGTAATGGCGTATTTGATCGTTATATCGTAACAGCACGTTACTTAGACGAATCCATCAAAAAATTTATTGAGCGTTTAAAAGCCGAGGGAATGTATGATGATTCTATTATTGTATTGTATGGTGATCATTATGGTATTTCTGAAAAACATAATCGCGCAATGGCACAGTTTTTAGAAAAAGATCAAATAACAGAATTTGATACTTTAAATTTACAACGCACACCTTTATATATTCATATGCCTGGCCAAACAGAAGGTCAAACCATTTCAAAACCTACGGGACAAATCGATATGAAACCTACTATTCTAAATTTACTAGGGATTGATACTACGAACGATATTCGTTTTGGCCATGATATGTTTTCAGATGAATATACCGGATTTGTTGTTTTACGTGATGGAAGCTTTATTACAGACAAGTATGCATACACAAACAACACATTCTACGACCGCATAACAGGTGAAATTGTAGATTTACCAAAAAAAGAAGCACAAGCGCTCATTAACCGTGCACAAAATGAATTACGAATGTCTGACAAAATCATTGAAGGTGATTTATTACGTTTCTCAGAAAGTAATAAAATTAAAACTGGCGAAGTACAAACAAAAATTAAAGAAACTGAAAAATAATTTAAATATGAAAAGGGAGCAACTCATTACAGTTGCTCCCTTTTACTTTCTTATAACATATGATGCAATGTCATATAAGAACTTTTATTCTACGCTTGTTTCCAAAGTTACATCTGTATAAGTATGATCCTCACCTATATTTAAAATTACTTCACATTGACGTAATCTCAATTCAAAGAGCTTGATAGAATCATGGTAGACTTCAGGATTTGATTTCATTTTATGTAACATCTCTTGTTTTTCTTGTATTTCTAAATGAGTGTTTTCTACAGCTTGTTTCAAGGAGTTAAATGGATTCCTAAAGAATATATGAATATCCCTCTCTTGCGTGTTTTCAAATAACTCAAATTGCAAGAAAAACTTCTTCATAATAGAAGCCGTTACCTCGGTATAATCTTCATTTTCTACATACTGTTTGTATTTGTTATATAGCATAGTTTTGTTTTTAGGAAGAACTCCAAATAATTTACCGGCACTTTTCAGTAAAAATTGTGCTGGCGTAAATCGACGTAAAATATTTACTTCCTCCATTTGTATTCTAGTCGTCATTCTGTCCGTATCTCTACGCCAATCATCAAGCACTTTAAAATCACATGCTAACTGTATTCGATTTTCTCCAAATAAAGAATTGAGTCCTTCACTAAGTTCTTCTAGGTACGATTGACTCTGAAGGAGCTCATTATTAGAAGTTGCAATCCAATTTTGCATAGAAAGAGCAAGGTTAGGTAATACCGTTTGTTCTAGGTATTTATGCACTCTTTCATTCATTGCCTTATTTAGTTCCGTATCCATGTGCCCGAAATTACTTTCTTCACTAATTAAATCCGAACACCCTTGTAATATCTTCGGAATATTTTCAGTAAGATCATTCGTAATTTCAGTTTTCATTGTACGATATGATTGTGTAATAAAATGAATTTTTTCCTTCTCAAAAGCAGTAAGATTATTAATACTACCATTTAGTTTCACTAGCATATCTTCATTCCAATTAATCGCATCCACTAAATTACTTTCTTTCTCAACGCGTTTATCCAAAAGATATGTAATTGTTTTTCGAATGAAAAACAATAGCTTTTCAGTACGTTCTACATCGATATTTTTATGATTACAGTTAAAATGAATAAACTCCGTTAACTCATTTAATTGTTGACTACTTGTATATAGCGAAGAGTAAGGGAAAATTCTCGCATGCGGGAAATATGTGTTTATTCTCGCTTGCGTATCATATAATACTCTTTTCACTTCTGCTTCACTGTATATGTTATCGATTTTATTTAATAAGAAATGAATTTGTAAATTTGGTGTATGTTCTTGAATGCTTAATAGAATGTCACGTTCTTTGTCAGTAAAAGGTGAATCCGCATTTAATACGAATAGTAATTCGTCTACAGAATTTAAATATTCGAATATCTCATCCCTAGTATCGTTATTTCTATTAAAGCCAGGTGTAACTACAAATGTAAGTTTATTTTCACTTAAAAATCTGCATGGTAATTTAAATTCCACACATGCTCTATCTCTATATGTTTGATGATGTTGAGACATCATATTATGGTAATCAAAGACATCATCCGTTGTTGTAATTGCAGAGTCTGTTATAGCATTAATTTCTGTATGAGCATCATTTTTTAAAACTACTACATTTGAAATTGATTTTTCTACTATATTTTCTCCTACTATAGAGTTAATAAATGTAGTTTTTCCGTTCCCTGAAGTTCCTGTTACTAAAATGCGGTTTGTGCTTAAATCTGCGAGTTCGCCAACTAACCATCTAAATCGGTGACCCATTTCTATATTATGCTCTTGTGCCCACTCTGTAATAGATTCAAAAAGATGCAAACTATACTCTAAGCCATCCACATGATTAATAGAATATGACAACAGGTTTTCCGCATGTTTTATATTTGCTGAATCTATTTTAGAAGGAAAAATCTCATCCCATGCCAATACAGCTGCTGATGGAAATACAGCGTAAGATGGATTGACTACCTTTAACCAATTTGTTAACAAGTTTGGAATGATGTCGTGCAATTGTGTAAGCATATATTGACCTTGAATTAATTCAAAGTACGTTTCTTCGTAAAGAGAAGAAATTTTTTTCCATATATCGGACGAATGTATTTCAATATGTAAGAAAAATTCATTTATTGTATTAAGCCATACTAAGTAATTTTGTTCATTTTTATAACTATTCCAAAGTGATGAAACCATTTGCGTAAATTGTACTTGATCTACAGTATTTAACGTAACTAATACTTCATAGAAATAATCTGGTGAAATATGTTTAGTGAATCCTTTATCAATATATCCTTTTAAAACCTCAAACCACGGATAAGATTCTGTTCGAATTAACTCATTCACTGCAAGCTCTACTGCACTATCAAAATCTTGCTGCTCCTCATAAAAAGAACGGGCAATTTTTGTGACGTTCGGGTAATCGGGATTTAAAGAAACCGCTTCTTTAATAACAGAGAAAGCGGAATCAAAATTATTTTGCTCTATGTAAAGAGAAAGTAATTGTAATCCAATTTCGGTCATCAATATTTTATTATCAGTAGTAATAGAAGTATACACATTTTCAGCAACTGCTAATTGATTCAGTTCAAAATAAGCATCCGCAATATTTTTTTGTGCCCACGGTGCTAATTCATTACTAACTTTTTCCCATTTAAAAATAGCAGCTTCAAAATCTTGATGGCGATAATAAAACTCACCTTGTGCAAAACGAATATAAGATCCATCAGAAATCTCATTTCTTTCTTCGTTTACATAAACTTCCCCAAGTACGTCAAGAGGTGGCTTTGTTTCATTCTCCATTAGGAATGTTTCATAATACATCTTTTTTATTAATTGTTTTTCTACTCTCATCTTTTCCCCCACTATATCTTGAAAATACACTTTTAAGATATGTCAATACTTTTTGTATGTATGCTTTTTATCTTAACAAAGAATATCTTTTGGAAAATTTCATTTTCCTTTCATTTTTCGAGTAAGATTGAATTTTTATGAGAAAAGTTTCAGTTTTTTTTCAATTCCCTTTCAGTTTTGAAACAGCATTAAATGTTCCTAATAACCTAATAACACTATAATCTCCCGCATTATATTATCAAGAAAAACCTATATAATCCATATTATAAAAACAATCTATAACGAATATATATGCAATATCCCCTTCACTAACAATGTGAAATATTTCAGTAAGTACGGAATTAAATTCCATTAACCTCTATAAATAACTAGTCCAAAAAAAATCTATATGCATATCATGTTATAGTAAAGAATTCAGGAAATCCTAAAAGGAGGCATTTTCATGTTTGAAGATAAATCTAAAATAAACTACCCATATGAATTTACTGAAACTACAACAATCCCGCTAAAAAATCCCATCAATAAAACATACAAAAACGGCTCTGGTACACATACTTTCCCAATAAAAAAACACTATAAAGAACAGGTGTTATATACGGAAAAAATTAATAATAATAAAAACAAATAGCCTTATAACAATTAATCAAATAAGAATCTATATTAGACCTTGCATAGTTATAGATAATATATAAATCTTTCTTATACAATTCATGTACTTTTAAAAAGTGCTGATATACAGCGCTTTTTTATACATAGATAATAGAAGAACAAAAAAGATATGGATATTTTCCACACCTTTTTTTGTTCTTTACTATTTATAAATAAAGTACGTCCATGTTTATTTTACCTAATAGCACTATGATGAGCCTTCTAGAAGAAATAAAAGCTAGTTTAATGAAAAATAAGTTTCTTAGCGTCTTCAGAGATATTCAAGATAATACTATTCGAATACATTAGGCAATAAATTCCACTATCACTGCGCCTTAGCCAATGCTTCTACCAGCAAAGTTTTACTCGTTGGAGTCATTGAAGAAAGGAGTAGATCTATCGTGAATCACAAAGTTAAAGAAGTACCCAAGAATTATATAGTCATTATTGCTCTATTATATATATTTAAAAATTTACTAAACGTTGTTTCAAAGCAACTTAGTTTTCATAAAATATTTTTTGTTTCCGCTGGAATGGATAGGATTTAATCTCATCTGTATCTAAATTTTCATGAAATAAATGAATGGCTATAATTTGTCTACAATCGTAGGTATGATAATAATATGTTCCAGACTCCATACACATTACGCTTGTATAAATGGTATTATCTAATGCACCCTCTTCTGTTATTACTCCGCCTTTAGGAACCTCGCAATTTGATAAAATATGAAATAGGGCCGATACTCCCTCTTCTTCACCATCTATACCTTGAATGTTTTGTTTACCATATGCTGCTCGTACAAACCTTGATGGCGGGGTGAAATCCCCTGGAAGTCCCATTGAGCCTGAGCCCTGACCAAAAGCACTTAATGGTAAGTTACTCCACTCAGTTGGCGCGAATGGTTGCGATTTAAGGCCAATATATTGTCTTAAATTTTGCAAATGCCAATTAAACTCCGGACTATTCGTCATCACTCCTAGTGGGTTATCATACATTTTTAAACCTTCATTTGTCGGCTCCAGTACAATACAATCTCCCCATTTATCTGCTAAAATCCAATGTAGTGGTGGTGTAAGTCCTAAATCCGGTAATGGTATATCCAAAAAGGTAAGGCTATCTACAGATTCCTTTAACTCTTTGACAGAATTGAATTGCGTGAGACTCCAAGTCACAAAATCAAATGGAGCCAAATTTGTATTGTTGTCATCTATGCTTTGACTATAAGTAGCGAATCCTGGAAAATAGAGTGTTGCACATGTCATACCTGCTTCATTTACTCCGTCCGCCATAATGATTCTTCCTTGATGATTAATACCCATTCCGACCGTAGCATGTTTCGTATTAATGATTTCACCAGTTATATTATTCCACTGGTAATGTCGAGGAATGATTATTACTTCTTGATTCATATCTAATGTGAAGTCCATCGTTCTTGCAAAAAGGTGCTGACCGTTTTTTGTCTGTAATGTCAAACTAGTACACATAAAGAACACCCCATTTTATGGTTTTATCTACACTTTACATAATTCTGATAAATCTGTAAATTAAAAACCTCTTTCTTTACAAAAAAATTGAGAAAGCACATATAAATTGCAAATAGGTTGAGGTTATCTCTAGTTGATAAATGAATTATATATAGTTGCAAAAGAATCATATTAAAAAGGAGCGACTTGTTACTATCGCTCCTTTTTATTTCTCTCTATATTTTATTAAAATAACCAAGAATCATTTTTTCTCTATGACAATATCCCTACATAACCCTCTTAAACATCTTCTCCAGCTCATAAGTAGAATGATGCACAAGAATTGGTCTTCCGTGCGGGCATGTGTATGGGTTTGTTGTTGTACGTAGTTCTTCCAGTAAAGCAAATATTTGATCGTTCGTTAAGTATTGATTTGCTTTAATGGACGCTTTACAGCTCATCATGATGGCTGCTTCTTCACGTAATTTTTTAATATCAACTTTTTTTAGTTTGACGACTTGTTCCATCATTTCGTCGATAATTTCTGTCTCTTGTCCTTTTGGGAACCACGTTGGATGTGAACGGACGATAAAGGATTGATGACCGAATTGCTCTAAGAACAGTCCAACTTTTTTCAGTTCTTCTAGTTGCTCTTCGACACGTAAAAATTCAGTAAGAGATAAATCGATACGGTATGGTACAAGTAGCTCTTGTACTTCTTGCGCTACTCTTCCTACTTTATCACGGAAGTATTCATAATTAATACGTTCCTGCGCAGCATGTTGGTCAATCATATATAAGCCTTTATCATTTTGAGCGAAAATATATGTTCCATGCATTTGTCCAATTGGATAAAGCGGTGGTAAGTCATTACCGTTCATTTCAATCTCTTCTATTTCCTGAACTTCCTCTTCCAATTCCTCTAATTCAAAGTCTTCATCGTTACTGTTCCACGATTTCTCTTCTCGAATTGGTTCTTCCATTATCGGTTTAGTAGATGGCTGCCAACTTTGTTCTTCTCTTACGAGCGACTGTGGTGGTTGCCATTCTTTCTTCGGCGGTTGCCACAGTTGTGCTGGCTGTTTCACTGCCAGTGGTTCTTCTCGTTTTTCATCCATGCCCGTCGGTAAAATGATGTCCGGCATAGATGGCTCTTTCGGCTTCGCATGCTCAAACTGGAACTGTCCTTGCACACTTTCATCTTTTTCTTTTTTCTTCGTTGTTACACCTGCATCTGGGATAAGCTGTATTTTTTTAAATGCTGCTTGCAATGTTTCTTCGATAAGTTTTAGCAATTCTTGTTCTTTACTAAAACGAACTTCTAATTTCGCAGGATGTACGTTAACGTCAACAAGCATTGGATCCATTTCAATCGATAAGAAGCCGATTGGATATCGCCCGACTGGCAATAATGTATGGTATCCTTGCTGAATAGCTTTCATTAATACGAAATTTCGAACATAGCGACCATTTACGATCGTTGACATATAATTTCGAGATGCTCTCGTTACTTCTGGTAATGTTACATAACCTTTAATTGTGAAATCTAAAGATTCAGCTTCAATTGGAATAAGCTTCTTCGCAACTTGAATGCTGTAAATCGATGCAAGTACTTGCCTTACATCACTGTTTCCTGATGTGTGAAGCAATTTCTTTTCATTATGAAATAGCTTTAACGATACTTCTGGATGTGACATTGCGATACGATACACAATATCTGTAATATTCCCAAGCTCTGTATGAATGGTTTTCATATATTTAAGACGCGCTGGTGTATTAAAGAATAAGTTTTGTACTGTAATATCTGTTCCTTTTCGGCTCGCTGTTTTCTCCTGCTTTATAATGTCTCCACCTTTAATAATAAGATGCGTACCAGGCGCATCACCTGTACTAGTGATTAATTCTAATTCACTAACTGAGGCAATACTCGGCAATGCCTCACCACGGAAACCGAGTGTTCTAATGCGAAACAGATCGTTCTCATCTTTAATTTTGCTCGTTGCATGTCGTTCAAAAGCTACAATACAATCTTCTTCTGCAATGCCATCCCCATTATCAATGATGCGAATTTTTGATAAACCGGCTTCTTCTAAGTGGATTTCAATAGATGTACTATTCGCATCGATAGAATTTTCCACAAGTTCTTTTACGACTGAGGCAGGGCGCTCTACTACTTCCCCTGCCGCAATTAAGTTAGAGAGTTGGTCATCGAGTTTGCGAATTTTCCCCATCTACTTACTCATCCTTTCTTTAACTTTTTCTGCAAGCGATACAGTTCGTTCATCGCTTCTAAAGGTGTCATATCAAGTAAATCAATTTTTTTAATTTGCGTAAGTACTGCCGTTTCTTTTGCATCTAAAACTGGCTTGTCTTGTTTTTTCGAAGACTGTTCTCCACCAAAGAATGATAGTTGCGATTCTTCTTCAGTCTCTACCTTCGTTTCTTCGATTTCTACTGGTTCTTCTTTTACAACTACAGGCTCTGGAATTACTTCTTGCTCTTGCGCTTTCACTTCTACACGCTTTGGAATAATAATTTCTTCTTGTCCTTCTAGTTGTGCTAACACTTCTTTCGCACGAGCGATTAAGCTATCTGGGAGCTCCGCAAGTTGCGCAACGTGAATTCCGTAACTTTTATCTGCTGCTCCATCTTGAATTTTATGAAGGAATACTACTTTTCCGTTCTCTTCAATAGCTGAAACGTGTACATTCTTCAGTTGATCTAAACTTTCTTCTAGCACCGTCAATTCATGATAATGCGTAGAGAATAACGTTTTTGCCCCGATTTGGTCATGAATATGTTCAATGATTGCTTGTGCAAGTGCCATACCATCATACGTAGATGTACCTCGTCCAATTTCATCAAATAAAATTAAACTTCTTTCTGATGCATTTGCAATTGCATTTTTCGCTTCTAACATTTCAACCATAAATGTACTTTGACCTGAAATTAAATCATCCGCTGCACCAATTCTCGTAAAGATTTGATCGAATACAGGTAATACTGCTTCTGTTGCTGGTACGAAACAACCAATTTGTGACATAACAGTTACAAGTGCTAATTGTCTCATATACGTACTTTTACCAGACATGTTCGGTCCTGTAATTAAAAAGACATCCATCTTCTCCGGCATAATACAATCATTCGGTACATACAATTTCCCGTTCAATACTTTTTCAACGACAGGATGACGACCATCTTTAATAAAGATTTCGCGCTTAGTTGTTAAAACAGGTTTTACAAACTGTTCTTCTTCACTAACTGTCGCAAAACTTTGCAGTACGTCTAGTTCACTAATTACTTTCGCTAAATGCTGTAATTTCGGAATGAATACTTTGACTTCTTCGCGAAGCGCTGTAAATAAATCGTATTCCAATTGTACAATTTTTTCTTCTGCTTCTAAGATTAACGTTTCTTTTTCTTTCAGCTCATCTGTTATGAAACGTTCAGCATTAGCAAGCGTTTGTTTACGCTCATAGCGGCCTTCTGGTAATGCTGCAAGGTTCGCTTTCGTTACTTCAATGTAATAACCGAAAATACGATTGTACCCGATTTTTAACGATTTAACTCCTGTAATATCACGCTCTCGTTTTTCAAGCTCGGCGATCCACGTTTTTCCGTTTTTACTAACGTAACGATATTGATCCAGCTTGTCATTATAGCCGTCTTTAATAATATCTCCATCTTTAATAGAAAGCGGTGGGTTTTCTTGAATACTTCTTCCTAGTAATTCAGTTAAGCTCTCACATGGATCTGCACCTTGAATTAACCTTGCTGCATACGCATTATCTAACAAACTAATCGCTTCTAAAATAGCTGGTACTTGAAGTAAAGATCGTCTTAACTGTAATAAGTCCCGTGCATTCACATTACCAAATGCAACTTTCCCTGCTAGACGTTCTAAATCATATACTTCTTTTAATTTTTCTTTTAAATCTTCACGTAAGAAGTAATCATTTACAAATGTTTCAACCATTTCTAAACGCTCTTCCACTTTTTCTTTCTGAATAAGTGGACGTTCCATCCACTGTTTTAACATACGACCACCCATAGCTGTTTTCGTTTTATCTAATAGCCATAATAATGATCCTGTTTTTTCTTTCGTTCGAAGTGTTTCTGTCAGTTCTAAATTTCGCTTTGAATGCACATCAATTTTCATAAACTGGTTTGTATAATAAATTTCCACTGGTTGTAAATGGTCTAACGAACGTTTTTGCGTTCTTATTACATAGTTAAGTAAGCGACCAATTGCTTTAATTAACTTTGCTTGTGAAACATTTTTCACAAGATGTTCTAATCCCTCTGGAATCGTTGTTGCATCTTCATACGAAATCGTCATTTTTAATGTTTCAGTTAATTTATTTAATTCATCTTTCGAAAATGTAGAATCTACAACAATTTCTTTTGAACCAGTTGCATACACTTCTAATAAAATATCTTCTACTGAACCTGTTAACAACGTTACTGTATTTTGTCCAGTCGTTAAATCATTACAAGCTAACGCATACGATCCATCTTCAAAATGTGTTAATGCTGCTAAGAAGTTATTTTCTTTCTCATCAATCGTACGCCCTTCCATCATCGTTCCTGGCGTAATGAGTTGTACGACTTCACGGCGCACTACACCTTTAGCTGTTTTTGGATCTTCCACTTGCTCACAAACCGCTACTTTATAGCCTTTTTCAACAAGTTGTTCAATATAATTTTTAGCCGCATGATGCGGTACACCGCACATCGGTATACGATCACTACTACCACCATCTCGGCTCGTTAATGTAATTTCAAGTTCATGAGCTGCTTTAACCGCATCTTCAAAGAACATTTCATAAAAATCACCTAATCGGAAAAATAAAAAGGCATCTTGATAGTCTGCCTTAACCTTTAAATATTGCTGTATCATAGGCGTATATTGCGTCATACTTATCCTCCATAATTCTTACATAATAATCTATATTCATATATGTCACATTTCACGGACATCCATATCTCCTATTTCAGGAGTCTTTCTTCATTATAGCACATTTCATAAGGAATCATGGTCATTCAAGCACTACTTATGTAAAGTAAAAAGCTAGGAAGAACTTCTCCCTAGCTTTCTATTACTCTTCTTCTGCATCAACGATAAAGTTCGGATCTAATTCTTCAAACTCATCATCATCGATTTGGAAATCTTCGTCTGATTCTACACAACCTTCAGGATTTACACTTACACAAATTTTCGTTTCTCCAACTACTTCTGTTACAAATTCACGTTCTACAGTCACAACAATTTTATTACCATTTGGTGATACAAGAGCTTCTAAACAATTTGGTGGCTGAATGACACGAGCAATAATTTCTAAATCATCACCAGAAAAGTTTTTATCACGATACCCAATACTCACTTCATCAGTGTAGTTCACACGTTCTGTTACAACTTCTGTCTTTGTATTACCATCAAACGAATACCAAGTGTTCACATCATAGAAACCTTCAATTTCCACATGCTTTCCATTCTTTCTTGCTTCGTACGAGTGGTTAATTACCCAGCACCCTAAAATACTTGTTGGCTCATTATTCGATTCACATGTATGCGTTGACTTTGTATACTTACGTCCTTTTCCAACCACTGCTTTTGTAATAATCTCTCTAAATTCGGACATTCGTAACCCTCCTCAATCACTATTCACTTAATCATATGCGTGACAATAGCGGAATGTGTCATTCTTTTTTCGAGAAGAACTTACGTTTAACCCACTAAAAAAAGAGATGTCAATTCGACATCTCTTTAACAACCACAATTTCCTTTTTTACTTTCTACCTCTGCGCCCGTTTCACCCTTCAATACATCGCCATTCGTTGAAATTAATATTTCATCTGTTACGTTGTTAGAAATCGTACTGGCAACTAGCTGTAGTAAGTCATTTACATATGTTTGTGAAGATTTAAATTCTTGTACAACTGGGATACTATCCAACTTATCCTGCAATGCATCAATTTCAGCTTCTACTTTTTTCAAAGCTTCCCATTTCCCGTAATGCTGCAAGTTTACTGCTTGCTTTTGCAGTGCTTTAATTTCATCAATTGCGCGCTTTACATTTTCATTTTTATGAATTTGCGCCTCTGCTTTCTTAAAGAAATCAACTTCTTCTGTTTCAGAAATCATTTTTGCTAATTCTTTCGCTTGCTCAACAATATCATCTTTCGTATATACTTTCATCTATTATTCCACCTCAATCGGCTCTTCAACTAATTCTCCGTTAAGAGACCAAGTTTTCGCATCCGTTACTTTTACTTTCACAAGCTGACCAATTAAAGATTTTGACGCAACGAAGTTTACAAGTTTATTCGTACGAGTATAACCTGCAAGTACTTCCGCGTTATTTTTACTTTCCCCATCAACTAACACTTCTACAATCTGACCTTTATAACGATCATTCTTTTCAATTGCCAATTTATTTACTAATGTATTTAAGCGTTGCAGACGTTCTTTCTTCACTTCCATCGGTACATTATCTTTCATTTTTGCAGCTGGTGTACCTTCGCGCGGAGAATAAATAAAGGTAAAGGCAGTATCAAATCCTACTTCACGATATAACGACATCGTTTCTTCAAATTGCTCATCTGTTTCATTTGGGAAACCGACGATAATATCAGTCGTTAATACCGCGTTTGGAATTGCTTCTTTAATTTTTCTTACAAGCTCTAAATAATGCTCACGTGAATATTTACGCGCCATAATTTTTAGCATATCTGTGCTTCCAGATTGAACCGGTAAGTGAATATGTTCTACTAAGTTCCCACCTTTTCCAAGCACTTCAATTAAGTGATCATCGAAATCGCGTGGATGACTCGTTGTAAAACGAATACGGGCAATATCAACTTTACGAAGTTCGTCCATTAAATCGCCAAGTCCGTATTCAAAATCTTCAAAGTCTTTACCATATGCATTTACGTTCTGTCCAAGTAATGTAATTTCTTTATAACCATTCGCAGCTAAATGGCGGATTTCTTGGATAATGTCTTCTGGACGTCTGCTTCGCTCTTTTCCACGTGTATACGGCACAATACAATATGTACAGAACTTATCACAGCCATACATAATATTTACCCAAGCTTTAATATCGCCACGGCGTACTTTCGGAAGGTTTTCAATTACATCCCCTTCTTTTGACCAAACTTCAACTACCGTCTCCTTCGAGAACATTGCATCCTTTAGAATGTACGGTAATCTATGAATATTATGCGTTCCAAACACCATATCTACATGCTGATTTTTTTGCATAATTTTATTTACAACAGATTCTTCTTGCGACATACAACCACATACACCAATTAAAAGGTCCGGATTTCTTCTTTTTAATGACTTTAAATGACCTAGTTCACCGAACACTTTATTTTCAGCATTTTCACGAATGGCACAAGTATTTAATAACACTACATCTGCATCTTCAGTTGAAAAGGTTGGTTCATATCCAAGTGCAGTGAAAATACCTGCCATTACTTCCGTATCATGCTCATTCATTTGACAACCATATGTACGAATATAGAACTTTCTTCCTGTACCAAAATTGCGAAACTCTTCAGGTAAGCCAAAATCCCGTTCAATTTTAACTTCTTCTTTCCCTCGTTTTTTCGCGTCTTTTAAGGAAGGTGGTTGGTATACACTTTCAAAGTATTTACTATAATCTTTCTCTTCTTTTTTCGTAGAGGAATTTGCTTGTTGACTTGCTAATCGTTGTTGCTCGTTCATCGGTAATCTCCTTTCACCCTTAACTATACACATTCTATAGTCCATTTTAATGCGCTTTGACTCACCTCAAAAATGGTTAGATAGCTTGAGAGATAACTTGTCCTTTGAAACTTGAGTAATCAATCTAATCATTCATAAGAATGAAGTCTTCCCCACACACAAATAGACATTCCCTTTTAACATTTCTTTTTGTCCTACCCAAAAGCATATTGCTTTATCTTTATAAACATTACCATAGTATGAAGCGTTTCGCCAATTTTAACAAGAAAGATGCTCTGTTTGGATCTTACATTTTATAAGCAATGAACTCACCATTTTCATACAACGATTTACATATTATTTTACCATTCTGAATTTTCTAAGTAAATAAGACTATCCTATATTTTCTCATAAAAAAGGTTGCCACATGGCAACCTCCTCTTCTTATATTACATAAATTCAGCAACAAGTTCATCAAACATTTTCTGATCCATATTTAAATCAGCTTGCACTAAAGGCTTCTCACTATAGCCTTTTACAAGTTCTTGGTATGAAGGTTGCGCTGTATTTTGATAAATTAAACCTGTTACTAATCCGTTATTTTCCATTAATGTTTGCATAGCCATCATGCGATTAGACGGATCATATCCCTCTACTGTACTTAGTTTTGTTAAATTCTCTTTAAACCAATCGTAAGTATTTACTTTATTGTAAGTAACACATGGGCTGTATACGTTAATTAATGAAAAACCTTTATGGTTAATACCAGCTTCAATAATTTGTGTTAATTCTTTTAAATCACTTGAAAAGCTTTGCGCCACAAACGTCGCACCAGCTGTTAAAGCCATTTCCATAACATTTAATGATGGCTCAATTGAACCTTGTGGTGTGCTCTTCGTTTTAAATCCAGCTTCACTACGTGGTGAAGTTTGCCCTTTTGTTAATCCGTAAATTTGGTTATCCATTACGATATACGTAATGTCGATATTACGACGAATAGAATGGATTGTATGTCCCATACCAATCGCAAAACCATCACCATCGCCACCTGATGCGATAACTGTTAAATCACGATTTGCCATTTTTACACCTTGTGCAATTGGAAGGGCACGACCATGAATACTATGCACACCATATGAATTAATATAACCTGAAATACGACCTGAACAGCCGATACCAGAAATAACAGCAAGTTCATCTGGATTTAAGCCAACGTTAGCTGCCGCACGTTGAATTGCAGCTTGCACCGAGAAGTCTCCGCAACCTGGGCACCAGTTTGGTTTTACACTGTTACGAAAGTCCTTAAATGTTGCCATTTAATACAACCCCTTTTTTGCATTCGTTGTAAATCTCTTTCGGCAAGAATGGGTTCCCATCATATTTTAAAAGACTAGAAATTTTCTCACCGTTACCAAGATTCATTTTCATAATGTTAGCAAGCTGACCTGTTGCGTTGTTTTCTACCACTACAACACGCTTCGCACTTTTCACAAGTGGATCGATTTCAGCTGTTGGGAACGGGTGAATTAAACGCACATGAGCATGGTTTACTTTCATACCCTCTTGTTCTAAGCGCTCCATTGCTTCTTCGATCGCACCACGAGTTGAGTTAAATCCAACAAGCAATACGTCTGCTTCTTCATGCTTAACATTTTTATAAACAGGGGTATTAAACTTCAAGTTCTCCATTTTACGGAAACGTTTGTCCATTTGATCTTTACGGTTTATTGCTGATTCAGATGGTTTACCAGTTTCATCATGTTCTACACCTGTAACATGGTGGACACCATTTTTCATACCAGGTAAAACACGTGGTGAAACGCCATCTTCTGTTACTTCATAACGCTTGAAGTATGCTTTATTTTCACGTTCTGGTAATTCCGCTTCTAAATCAAGCTTACCGCGACGAATTTCCACTTTATCTAACGTAAGCGGTTCTACCGTTTGTTTTCCTAAAGAAAGCTGTAAATCCGTTAAGAAAATAACAGGAACTTGATATTCTTCAGCTAGGTTAAATGCTTCTACAATATCATAGAACGCTTCTTCCACTGTACTTGGCGCCATTACGATTTTTGGAATCTCACCGTGCGTACCGTAAATCATCGCCATTAAATCAGACTGCTCTTGTTTCGTTGGTAATCCTGTACTTGGACCACCACGTTGTGTATCAACAATTACTAATGGTGTTTCTGTAATACCCGCTAAACCAATCGCTTCCATCATTAAAGATAGACCCGGACCAGCAGATGCAGTTAATGTACGAACACCAGCATAGTTTGCACCGATTGCCATTGTACAAGCTGCGATTTCATCCTCAGTTTGGATTACTGTCCCGCCAACTTTTGGCAATTTTTTAATTAAGTATTCCATAATTTCAGATGCGGGTGTAATTGGATATGCAGACATAAAGCGAGCACCACCAGCTACCGCACCAAATGCGATTGCATCGTTTCCAATCATAAACATACGTTTCTTACCATCAGCTTTTTCAAGCTGCATCATGTTTACTTTTTCACCTAGCAATTCTTTCATATATTGAGAGCCGCGCTTAATTGCGTCCATATTCTTTTGAACAACTTGCTCTCCTTTACGACCAAAGATCTCTTCAACAACATCTAGATAAGCTGTTTCATCTAATCCTAATACCGCACTTGATGCCCCAACAGCAACCATGTTTTTCATTAATGATGTGCCTAATTCTGAAGCAATATCTGTAAACGGTATCACATATAGATTTACATCTGTATTATCAGGTATTGTCGGATTAAATTTCGCATCCGCAACTACAATTCCACCTGGACGTAGTTCGTGGAAGTTAAAATCAATAGTTTCTTGATCAAAAGCAATTAAAATATCTAAATCATCTGAGATCGCGCGTACTTCTGTTGTACTTACACGAATTTTATTATTTGTATGGCCGCCTTTAATACGTGATGAGAAGTGGCGGTAACCGTATAGGTAATACCCTAATCGGTTTAATGCAATACAGAAGATTTCTCCTGTACTTTCAATTCCTTCACCTTGTTGGCCTCCAACTTTCCACGAAAGTTGACTAATCATCTCCTACACCCCTTTTGGCTGCATTCATTGTAGTGTATTTTTTTACAGTAATAGTTTAGCATTTTTTATACAAATAAACTACAACGGACGCAAATTATGCCTCTTCTGATTTCCCTGAATCTTTAGTATAAAGCTATTTTGTTTTTCATTCTAGTATTAGGTCTTAAAAAAAGCAATAATATCAAATGAATTAATTCTAATTTTTCTGGATTTTTAAAACCAAAATCTTAAAAGCTTATATGTTCCACAAAATTATCATATAAAAATCGCTCTACAGTAGATGCTGCATAGTGTTTACAAAGCTCATTCATTACATTTTCGTATTCTCTATACGCTGATACATGTACAACTGTTTCTAAAATTCCATCAAAATCCGAACCAAATCCTATATTGTTCTCTCCACCTAATGAACAAATATATTCGATATGGTTTACTATATCCGCTATATTCGCTTGTTTTTCACTTGTTAGAAACTGTGGTACAAAAGTAACACCAATCATGCTATTTCGCTTTATAAGAGCTCTAAGTTGTTCATCGTTTAAATTACGCGGGTGCTGACAAAGTTTCATACAATTTGAATGGGAGGCAATAGGATTTTTTGCAATTTCTATCACATCCCAAAAGCTTCTTTCATTCAGATGAGACACATCAGTCCATACATGTAACGTATTAAGTTCTTGTACAACATGTTTACCAAAGGTCGTTAAACCCGCCCCACGTGTCTCTAGCGCACCATCAGCTAATAAATTGGCATAATTCCATGTTAGTCCAAAAGAACGTACTCCTAGACGATAAAACAACCGTAATTTCATTGCATCTTTTCCAATTGCTTCGCATCCTTCTAGTGTTAATATCGCTC
This sequence comes from Bacillus cereus group sp. BfR-BA-01379, assembly GCF_022663605.1. Taxonomy (NCBI): domain Bacteria; kingdom Bacillati; phylum Bacillota; class Bacilli; order Caryophanales; family Bacillaceae; genus Bacillus; species Bacillus cereus group sp. BfR-BA-01379. Next base: position 78,458 of record NZ_JAKUFT010000002.1, on the reverse strand, counting down.
CAATCTCGTCCTGTTTTAACATGTTAATATCATCTTTTGTCTGAATAAACTTCACACCCGGTAATGATAGAATTTCATTATAAAAAATATCGACCATTTGTAATGCCACTTCAAAGCGTTTTTCATATAGCACCGTTTCTGGCACATATATAGCAAAACATTGTATACTCCCTTTTCTTTTCTTTAATTGTTCAAATGTAATATGTAATTGCGGATTGTTTTTAAAATCCTTTTTCCCTTGTGCACTCCATAACTGAAAGAGTACATCACAATGAGCATCAAAGATTTTCATTTCCATTCCTCCATTATAAAAACAACCTGTTTGCATACTGCAAACAGGTTGTTTAAACTTAACGAGGTTCTACAATTAATTTTATTGCTGTACGCTCTTCCCCATCAATCATAATATCTGTGAACGCTGGGATACAAATCAGGTCCAAACCACTAGGCGCTACAAATCCTCTTGCAATTGCTACTGCCTTTACCGCTTGGTTCAATGCACCTGCACCAATGGCTTGAATTTCTGCTGTTCCGCGTTCGCGAATAACACCTGCAAGTGCACCAGCTACAGAATTAGGGACCGACGTTGCTTTAACTTTTAATATTTCCATTCCGCGTTTCCTCCTCGTTTCTATAAAAAGTATTAGCAATTATTTCACTTTAACTTATATTCACGAGGAATGACGCGTATTCCTGCTAAATTTCTGTAATTTTTCTAAAAAATTAAAAAATAATAACTTTTCTAAATTATGCCCAGGAATTACTCAAAAAATGGTTGATCATCATTAATTAAGATACGCTGAATTTTCTTAGCTTTTCCTGTATTAGGATCCACATCAACTAGCACTGCACTTAATTGTGTTCTACCACTTGTCACTTCAAATCGTACTGGTAAGTTTGTTAAAAACTTCTTCAATACTGCTTCACGATCCATACCTAAAATCCCATCGTAAGGACCTGTCATACCAACATCTGTGATATATGCCGTTCCGCTTGGTAAAATACGATTATCTGCTGTAGGAACATGTGTATGTGTACCTACTACTGCTGTAGCACGACCATCTACATACCAACCTAACGCTTGTTTTTCACTTGTAGTTTCCGCATGGAAATCAATAAAGATAATATTCGTACGTTTTTTTGCAATGTTTATTAATTCATCCACTTTACGGAATGGGCAATCAATTGGAGGAAGGAATGTACGTCCTTGTAAGTTAATAACTGCAACCTCTGTTCCATTACAGTTCACAAAGATAAGTCCTTTTCCTGGAGTTCCTTCTGGGAAGTTAGCTGGTCTCGCAAGATATTTTGCATCATCAATAAATTCAAATACTTCACGGTTATCCCAAGCGTGGTTTCCAAGTGTAACCGCTTGTGCCCCGCATTCTAAAAAGTTTCGATATATTTTTTCCGTAATTCCACGTCCACCTGCTGCATTTTCTCCATTAATAATGGTTACTGTAGGTGTATATTTTTTCTTTAATGCCGGTACGTATTGTTGAATCATACCTCTACCAGGAGATCCTACTACATCCCCAACAAATAATATTCTCATATGTCTTACCCTTCCTATGTACTACATTTTTTATTACTATAGCTTCAAGTGATCCCCTTACAATATATGTATGATAAGTTTGTTTCACTTGTATACTAATTTCCTTTATTTTAACCAATTCCAACACAAAAAAATAAAGTGGCGTTTCACCACTTTATTTTGCGTATTCCACTGCACGTGTTTCACGAATAACAGTTACTTTAATATGTCCTGGGTAATCCAGTTCATTTTCAATACGTTTTCGAATATCACGAGCTAAACGATGAGCTTCTAAATCATCAATTGTATCTGGTTTTACCAGAATACGAACTTCTCGTCCTGCTTGAATTGCGAAAGATTTTTCTACGCCTTCATAAGACTCTGAAATTTCTTCTAACTTTTCAAGACGACGAATATAGTTCTCAAGCGTTTCACTACGAGCTCCAGGTCTTGCAGCTGATAATGCATCTGCTGCTGCAACTAAAACTGCAATGATAGAAGTTGGTTCTGTGTCCCCATGGTGAGATGCAATACTGTTTATAACTACAGGATGCTCTTTATACTTCGTTGCGAGTTCGACACCAATTTCAACGTGGCTACCTTCTACTTCATGGTCAATCGCTTTACCGATATCATGTAATAGACCAGCACGTCTTGCTAGTTTTTCATCCTCACCAAGCTCTGCTGCCATAAGTCCAGTTAAATATGCAACTTCCATAGAGTGTTTTAAGACGTTTTGTCCGTAACTTGTACGGTATTTTAAACGACCTAAAATCTTAATTAAATCTGGATGTAAACCGTGAACACCCACTTCAAACGTTGTTTGCTCTCCGACTTCGCGAATATACTCGTCCACTTCACGTCTTGATTTTTCGACCATTTCTTCAATACGTGCTGGGTGAATACGTCCGTCCTGTACTAGTTTATCAAGAGCGATACGAGCTGTTTCACGACGAATTGGATCAAATCCAGAAAGGATAACCGCTTCTGGTGTATCATCGATAATTAGGTCAATACCTGTTAACGTCTCTAACGTACGAATATTTCGACCTTCACGTCCGATAATACGTCCCTTCATTTCGTCATTTGGAAGATTTACAACCGAAACGGTTGTTTCAGCAACATGATCAGCTGCACATCTTTGCATTGCAAGAGATAAGATTTCTTTTGCTTTCTTATCCGCTTCTTCTTTCGCACGAACTTCACTTTCTTTTACCATTACGGCAATTTCATGAGAAACTTCACTTTCTACTTTACCAAGAATAATTGCTTTCGCTTGTTCGCGTGTCAGATTGGAAATGCGCTCTAATTCTGTTTGTTGCTTTTGAACTAACTCTCCCACTTTGCTTTCCAACTCTTCAATCTGTTGTTGTCTCGCTACAAGAGAATCCTCTTTCTTTTCTAACTGTAGCTCGCGTTTATCGAGCGTTTCGTCTTTACGATCAAGGTTCTCTTCTTTTTGCATTAAACGATTTTCTTGTTTTTGTAATTCGCTTCTACGGTCACGAATTTCTAATTCAGCTTCTGTACGAAGTGTATGAATTTCATCCTTTGCTTCTAAAAGCGCTTCTTTCTTAAGTGCTTCAGCCTCACGATTCGCTTCGTCTATAATACGTTTCGCTTCATTAGCTGCACCATTAATCTTCGCTTCAGCAATAGACTTTCGAACAAAAAAGCCAACAACTGCACCGACTGTTGCAAGCAAAATGGAGATGAGTATCCAAACTGTAGTACTACTCATGATTTCACCTCCCCTTGCTATGAATGAAAAAAGACTGTCGGCATGTACATTGAATACCAACATACAGCAAAGACCGTCGCCCCACTTTTTTAAGGGACTTTCTTCATTTCACAATTAAAATGTCATATTATTATTTCGGCAAGATTTAAGTCTTACTCCGAATATTACTTCTCTTCTTGAGAAGAGTGTTTCGTATATAAGAAAAAATATACATTCTCATTGTATCTATCGCAATTTTCATTGTCAAGCGTTGTCTACTTTTACTTTCTTTACCTTCAGCCCTAATTCATATATGAATTTAAAAAGCAGACAGCATATTATCCTGGAAAACCTTAGTAAATTCCAGTTTATTCATATAAAACATGCATATATTCCTCTTTATACATAGCCTTTTAAGCAGATTAAATATTTTTCCGCCAACGATATACAACGCTTTCATAATAATTAAAAATAAAAGACACGGGACCGTGTCTTTTATTTTTTAATCTTGAAGATTTGAATCTTCCGTGTCTTCCACACCAGAGTCTTCACCAATTCCGTGATGATCACGAACAAAGAATGCAATTTCTTCTCTTAAATCCGTATTCTCTTTTAAGAATTGCTTCGAATTTTCACGACCTTGTCCTAAACGCTCTTCATTATAAGAGTACCAAGCACCACTTTTTTGAACGATATCAAGTTCAGAAGCCATATCTAAGATTTCACCTTCTCTTGAAATACCTTCTCCATACATAATATCAACTTCAGCAACACGGAATGGTGGTGCTACTTTATTCTTAACTACTTTTACTTTCGTTTTATTACCAACGATGTCGTTACCTTGCTTTAATTGCTCCGCACGACGTACTTCAAGACGAACTGTTGAATAGAATTTCAACGCACGACCACCTGGAGTTGTTTCTGGGTTCCCGAACATAACCCCAACTTTTTCACGAATTTGGTTAATAAAGATTGCGATTGTTTTTGATTTATTGATTGCACCTGAAAGTTTACGAAGTGCTTGAGACATTAAACGAGCTTGTAAACCTACGTGTGAGTCTCCCATGTCTCCTTCAATCTCAGCTTTCGGTACAAGAGCTGCTACAGAGTCAATTACGATAATATCAACCGCACCGCTTCGTACAAGTGCTTCTGCGATTTCTAGTCCTTGCTCCCCTGTATCAGGTTGTGATAATAGTAATTCATCTATGTTAACGCCTAATTTTTGTGCATATACAGGATCCATCGCATGCTCCGCATCAATGAACGCTGCTTGTCCACCTTGACGCTGTACTTCAGCGATTGCGTGTAATGAAACTGTTGTTTTACCTGAACTTTCAGGTCCGTAAATTTCAATAATACGGCCACGTGGGTATCCGCCTACCCCTAGTGCCACATCAAGTGCTAAAGAACCACTTGAAATTGTAGAAACTCTACGCTCCGCTTGTTCTCCTAATTTCATAATTGAACCTTTACCAAATTGCTTCTCTATTTGTTTTAACGCCATATCTAATGCCGCTTGACGATCACTCATTCAAAATTCCTCCTTAACTGAATTGCTAATCTCATTATACCTATTTTCAATTCAATTTGCCAACAAAAATCGAACATTTATTCGATTTTTTTATTTTCCATTAAATAAAACTGCATTTAAGCATTAAAAAAAGCTAGAAGAGAATCATATCTCTTCTAGCTTTTTATATAAATGATAAAATCCATATTTCACCGAACGTTCCCTAATTTGTTGACGACTTCCACTTAAATTAAGAGGAAAGACTACAGTTGGTTCATCCTTCATCGCCAATCCAACGAATACTGTTCCCGGCTCTTTATGTTCTGAAGCATCCGGTCCTGCTACCCCAGTGAAACTAATTCCGATATCTGCTTTTAATAGACCCTTAACATTTTCAGCAAGATAACGAGCACATTCTTTACTTACTGCACCATCAGTAGATAACACTCCCTCAGGTACATGTAAAACATATTGCTTCACATCATTATGATAACAAATGACACCGCCTTTAAATACTGAAGACACACCAGCACTTTCTGTTACTTGATTCCCGAAGAGTCCACCGGTTAAACTTTCTGCACACGCTAAAGTTAATTCTTTTTTCTTCAATAACTCTATCGCCTTATCATGCAGAAACTCTTGATCATACCCGTAGAAAAATTCTCCTACTCTTTCTAAAATCAAATCTTCCATATGCTGAATGAGTTTCGCCGCTTCATCAGCATTTTGATGTTTGGCAGTTAAACGTAGTGTCACTTCTCCATCATTCGCAAGGGGGGCAATTGTCGGATTCGTTTGTCCATCAATTAAATCTTGAACTTTCACTTCTAATTGAGATTCCCCAATCCCGAAGAAGCGAAGCACACGAGAATAAATGTTTTCTCCTGTTGTAAAGTTACGTAAAAAAGGCTCTACATAACTTATATACATCGGCTTCATCTCTTTCGGTGGTCCTGGTAATAAAATATAAACTTTCCCGTTCTTATTTAACCCCATACCAGGTGCCATGCCGTGATCATTCGCAAATACAGTTGATCCATTCAAAACGAGCGCCTGCTTTTTATTATTCTCTGTGAACTCGCGACCTGTACGCTTAAAGTACTCGCTTATCGATGCTAATGCCAGTTCATCATACACTAGCTCTCCACCCAAACTAGAAGATATCGTTTCTTTCGTCAAATCATCTTTTGTCGGGCCTAACCCACCTGTGAAAATAAGCATGTCAGCACGTTCTTCCGCAACTTCAATCGCCTGCTGTAATCGCTTGTTATTATCTCCAACTACAGTATGGTAGTACACATTAATTCCAATTGAAGCTAACTTTTCAGATAAAAACTGGGCATTTGTATTTGCAATTTGTCCAAGTAATAATTCAGTTCCAACCGCAATAATTTCAGCATTCATCCTAATCCCCCCATAAACTTCTATTTTGAGTTTACAAAAGCAGCTCTATTTTTCCAGAAATAATCCCACCCTGAAATAACAGTAAAGAATAATGCAATCCATATAAAGATATCAGCAACTGGGATATGGATTAAATTTAAAGGTACATCGTGTAATAAATACGCTGCAATCGCAATAATTTGTGTCCACGTCTTAATTTTTCCTAACTGATTTGCTGCCACTACTTCTCCTGTTCCAGCAAGTACAAGGCGTAAACCTGTTACTGCAAACTCACGGCTTATAATTACAATAACGATCCAAGCAGGTACGTATTGCATCTCCACTAACGTGATAAGTGCTGCTGAAACAAGTAATTTATCAGCTAACGGATCAAGGAACTTCCCTAAATTCGTTACAAGATTATACTTTCTTGCGTAATATCCATCAATCCAATCTGTAGCCGAAGCAATAATAAAGATAAGTGCCCCTACTAAATGTTGAATTGGTAAATCAACATCACCAATTGTGTATGAACCCCAATCAAAGGGCGCTAACATAATTACCATAAAAATTGGAATTAAGAAGATTCTAGATATTGTAATTTTATTTGGTAAATTCACAGCTATTCCTCCATCATATCAAAAACATTTGTTCATTGAAAAAAGTCATCGAAGCGATGACTGTTATTGTGCAGGTTGCTCTATCCCTTGGTTTTTTATCACCAATCTTTGGTGAAGTTCTTTTTCTGGATCCAATGGATAAGCGACCACTTGGCCATTCAGTTTAACTTCAATATTCGTTGCATTTCCAATATTAAGTCGCACTTCTTTTAATGTTGATACATCATGTTTTTCTATTTGACCCTCTTGTACTGTAGTGTTTAGAATTACCTTCCCCGCATCATCTTTAACATCTACATAACTCGCACCTTTACCCGATATTTCCAGTTCTAATGTTTTATTATTATGAATTTCCAAAGTAGATACTTTACCAGTTGTCCCAACTACTTTCACTTCTTGTTGACCAGTTGGCTGTGCTGGTTGTTCCTCTTTCTTTGGCTCTTCTTTCTTTGGTTCCTCTTTTTTAGGCTCTTCCGCTTTCACTTCATCTTTCTTTGTATCTAACGGAGAGTTTTCTGCTTTTTTAACCTCAATTTTTTCACTTTGAGCGTTCGGAACTTTCTCATCACCTTTTCCAGTTAACGCTTGGAAAACAAACCAAATTACCACTCCAAATGCGATTACTAACAACGCAACTAAAATTTTCGGCATATGATCTGCAATTGGCCATGATGAAGATTTTTGCATTGTTTCTTGTGTTTTTTGTCCTGTTGATACTTGTGGAACATCGCGTTTTTCAGATTGTGGTATCGTACTCTGATATTCTACAAGCAGTTCCTCTCCACTTAATCCAACCGCATCTGCGTATTGTTTAATGAATGCACGCGCATAAAAAGCTCCTGGCAATACATCATAATTGCCTTCCTCAATCGCTACTAAATGGCGCTTTTGAATTTTTGTAATCTCATGCAGCTGATCAATAGACAAGCCTTTCGTTCCTCTTGCTTCTTTCAGCTTTTGTCCTAATTCTGTCACTACTAACACCTCAATATTTCTTTAAAAGTCAAACATAGAGAAATTATTTTGCGTACCTTGCTCAATTTCATCTACTAAATTATATTGAATTTCTTCATCATAATCGTTACGCAACTCGATAATATAATCAAAATCATCCAATGTGTATTCTGACTGACTCACAAATACGTCAGGATGTTCCACAACTTTCGTTGCAGGTAATCTCATAATTTCACGAACAAGCTGCCAATGCCTTTCGTTAGCACGCTTTGTTGACACGATCCCATCTAAGATGAAAATATTGTCGTCGCTATACTCATCTTCAATCAATTGACTACGAACAGTTTGCTTAATAAGAGTAGATGATACAAATAACCATCTTTTATTTGCACAAACACTTGCGGCAACAATGGATTCCGTTTTTCCGACACGAGGCATTCCTCGTATCCCGATTAGTTTATGACCTTCTTTTTTCATGATTTCAGCCATAAAGTCTACAAGTAACCCTAATTCATCACGTACAAATCGAAATGTCTTCTTATCATCCGCATCTCGTTGTATGTACCTACCATGTCTAACCGCTAGCTTATCTCTTAGCTTTGGCGGACGATATTTCGTTACCGTTATGTTATCCATCGTATTTAAAATTGATTCAAGTCTAGAGATTTGCTCTTGATTATCACACATAAGGAGTAATCCACGTCGTGCATTATCTACACCATTAATTGTGACAATATTAATGCCGAGCATACCGATTAACGAAGAAACGTCACCAAGCAAGCCAGGTCGGTTTTTATGTATTTCATATTCAAAATACCATTCAATCATCCAAGATCACTCCCCTTGCTTACTTTACACCTACGTACTATATTATATGATTTCACCTTAATAGGGAAGCTAAATGTATAATCTAACCCGCGTTATTATTATACAAAAAAAATAGAGAGGAGAATCTCCTCTCTATTTTTTACTTATGTTGTACAAACTTCACCATCAAGTTTGCGATTGTATGTTGCTCTTGTTCATCAGCAACTTTCCAAAGCTCAGACAATAATTTCTCTTGATCGTTACGCGCTTCTACTTCATTTGCTAAATAATCTCCAACACGAAATGCCATATCTGATACAGCACCGCCATCAAGACCTTTTCCTGATGCCTGTTCTAATCGTTCTCCTAAAAAGCTCTTCCATTGATCAAAATTATCTAAAACTGACATGTATAAGCACCTCACTACTTAGTAATAGAATCATACTTAATTTGTACAGTTTTTTATTTTTTATGTAACAATTTTTTAGCAATGCCAACCGCCATTTACTCCGATAATTTGTCCCGTTATGTAAGATGCACCTGGCGATACGAGGAATGACACTGTTTTCGCTACTTCTTCTGGTAATCCTAACCTGCCTAACGGAATCTCTTCAGCAATTCCATTCTTATCCTCTTCTGAAAATACATATAACATTTCCGTTTCAATCGCACCTGGTGCCACCGCGTTAACCCTTAATCCACTTAATGAAACTTCTTTTGCTAAAGCTTTCACATATGAATTTTGTGCACCTTTTACCATCGAGTAAAGCACTTCACATGATGCACCAATTTGGCCCCATATAGACGAAATAAGTACAATATTGCCGCTTCTCCGCTGAATCATAGATGGCAATGCCATTGATAATAGTTTATAGATGCTCTTCACTTGAAGTTCTACCATATTATTCAATTCATCGTTCGTCACATCTGTTACGAGTCCAAATATACTCTTCCCAGCTGCATATACGATAACATCAAGAGGCTGTTCAATTTGTTCCCACAATTGCTCTGCTCCATCAGCAGAAGCTAAATTGGCTTGAACAGGAATCACTTCACCCCATTCTTTCTGCAACTCATTCACTTTCTCTTCACCGTTATTATAATGAACATATACTGTATATCCATCTTGAATTAATTGTTTTGAAATAGCAGAGCCAATCCCTCCGCTGCCTCCAGTTACTAATGCATATTTTTTCATAAATTCCCTCTCTTATCTTTACAAACTCATTTTCATACAACTAAATAATACCCTCATCTTATCATTTCTCTATGATAAGATGAGGGTATTTTTATAAAACCTTTTATTTCTTCGGTAAAACCTGACAAACGCTCATTCTTTCTTCTGATAATAATGTTTTCGCTACTTCTTGTAAATCTTGAACAGTTAACCCTTCTAATACCGTTAATGCTTCAAACAAACTTGATTCATTAAATGCATATCGTGTAAACTGATTTGCAATATATTCCGGTGAATTCAAGGAGCGTAAAAAGCCACCTATTTTCTTTTTCTTTACTCGTTCTAATGCCGACTCATCTAATTGATCATAATTGGTATTTAATAAAATACCTTTCAAACGCTCTTCTAGCTCATCAGGTTGCTTCGTATCGCCGCCTACCATTGCAAAACCGAAGTTATTCTCTTCTGTATAATCATACGAGAACGAATCATCAATTAGTCCTTCATTATATAAAGATTCGTAATGAACGGAGCTTTTTCCAAATAAATAATCTAAAAGTAACGTAAGCGCAATTTCTTGTTTTAAAAGAGCGTTCCCTTTTTCTTTTAAATTCGTCGCTTTAATACCGACTAAACACTTCGGTGTTTGTACAGGCATTGAAATAATTTTCTTCTTTTCATTTACCGTATCTGGTTCTTCTTCAAATGAACGTACAATTTCCGGCTGATTTTTATAATCTTTTTTCGCTTGATTTTCACGTACTAAATCCATTGTTTTCTCTGGATCAATTGCCCCCACAACAAATAGTAACATATTGCTCGGATGATAAAACGTTTCATAACATTCATATAATAGGTCTTTCGTAATTTTACTAATAGACTCGATTGTCCCTGCAATATCAATTTTAATTGGGTGTTTTACAAACAAGCTATCAATTAATCCAAAGTATAAGCGCCAATCCGGATTATCTTGATACATTTGAATTTCTTGCCCGATAATCCCCTTCTCTTTCTCAACTGTTTTTTCAGAAAAGTAAGGTTCTTGTACGAAGTTTAACAATGTATTTAAATTTTGTTCTACATTTGATGTACATGAAAAAAGGTAAGCTGTTCTTGTGAAAGATGTGAAAGCATTTGCCGATGCTCCTTGCTTACTAAACAATTGGAAAGCATCATGATCTTCTTTTTCAAATAATTTATGCTCAAGAAAATGAGCAATTCCATCAGGTACACGAATCATTTCTTCTTTACCTAATGGTACGAATGTATTATCCATAGAACCATATTTTGTCGTAAACGTTGCAAATGTTTTATTAAATCCTTGCTTCGGTAAAATATATACATCTAATCCATTAGGAAGTTTTTCATAATAGAGTGTCTCTTTTAATTGCTCATAAACAATTTTCTCCATTTATTCTCCCTCCGTTCCTTGTAAAAAGTAAATTGTATCTAGTTCAATATTTTTAGCAACTTTCACTATCTCTTCTTTCGTCACACTTTCAATGCCTGTAAGCCATTCTTCAACCGGACGCGTACGCTCTGAAATAATACCATGATACAGCATTTCCACAAATCCACGCGGTGTATCAATCGCCTCTAATATTTGATTTTGAATGACACTTTTCGTTTGGTGCATCTCTTCTTCAGAAAAATCACCATTTTGCATCGCTAACATTTGTTCTTTAATAATCTCAACAGCTTTTTCATAATTTTTCGCTTCAATTCCTGACATGACAAATAATAAGCCTTTATGACTTTCAAAGCGGGATGCTGCATAGTACGCTAAACTATTTTTTTCACGGACGTTAACGAATAACTTCGAATGAGAAAATCCTCCAAACAGCCCATTGAACAATTGCAGTGCAAAATAATCTTCGTCTTTATACGTAATAAACGTACGATAACCGATGTGTAATTTACTTTGTTTTAATTCTTGTTTTTCTACAACTTCTTTTTCTTCATTATTTCTCTTATGAAGAAGTACATTTCTTTCTCTCGCAGAACGCGCTGAAATAGAAAAATACTTACTTACAAGATCCACTGCATTTTCTGAAATATCACCAATAATGTATAGATCCATTTCATCTTCCGCTAACACTTTTTGATAATATTGATACAAACTTTCATTTGTAATAGAAGAAACACTCTCTTTTTTCCCATTTGCACTTAAACGATATGGTTCTACTTTACACATTTCTTCAATTAAACGCTCGTTTGCATAGCGCATTTTATCATCATACGTAGCTTCAATTCGTTGCAAGAGCGCGCGTTTTTCACTTTCTACGATAGAAGGTAGAAAACCGTTCCCCTCTGTCGCTGGATGTAAAACTATATCCGATAACATAGAAAGTGCTTTTTCAAATAACGGTGGCGCATCATGTAAATATACTTCATTTGCAATGTCCACATAAATAGAGATAATATGGTCTTCACCTTTTTTACTTACATCTACTGCCAAAGAAGATCCGTATAATTCTTCTAAATATTGACGAAGACGAATTACAGAAGGAAGCTTTTCTGTCGCACTTTGTAATACGTATGGCAATAGGGCACGCTCTGTCACCGTCTCCTCATTTAAAGGTGCTTTCAAACGAAATACAAAAGTATTTGTTTTATATTTATCTGTTGGAATAATATGTACTCGTAAACCACCTAACTCATGTAGCTGTTGTTCCATTAGTTTCATTTATAGCCCTCCTTTACGTATGTAGGAATATTCCTCTTCAATATACAGTTTTTAGAAATGAAAAATCAACTTTTCTTCCTCACTATACTTACATTAGGCTCTTTCTAAAAACTTTCATTTGTAAGGAACATCGTAAAATTCCGTATTAAATATAGTCTATGTAAAAAAGCCCGCACTAATGTGCGAGCTTTTTTTTATACTTATCGTTTTCCTTTTTCATAAGGTGTTCCTAATGCTTTCGGAGCTTCAGAACGACCTACAAAACCAACAAGTGCTAATATTGTAAATACATACGGTAATATCGTTAATAAAACACTCGGAATTTGATCTAATACAGGAATTGTTCCACCTGTTACACTTAACGATTGTGCAAAACCAAAGAATAGCGCTGCACCTAATGCACCTAGTGGATTCCACTTTCCAAAGATCATAGCAGCTAACGCTAAGAAACCTTGTCCAGTAATAGTTGCCCCTGAGAAGTTATTAGAAATTGACATTGCAAAAATTGCTCCACCAATTCCAGCAAACACACCTGATATACAAACACCAATATAGCGCATTTTATATACGTTAATCCCCATCGTATCAGCTGCCATTGGATGCTCACCAACCGCACGAAGACGAAGACCGAACGGTGTTTTATAAATAACATACCAAACAACGAATGCTAAAATAATAGCAATATACGACGTTATCGGTACGTTCGAGAAGAATATCTTCCCTAAAACCGGAATATCCGAAAGGCCTGGAATATCAATCTTTTCAATACGGTACTGAATAAAGTCAGTCTGTCCTTTATCAAAAATCTTCTTAATTGCAAATACCGTTAATCCAAGAGATAAGAAGTTAATCGCTACACCACTTACAACTTGATCCGCTCGGAATGTAATAGATGCTACCGCATGAAGTAATGCAAATAATCCACTACCAATTGCCGCAAATAATAACGCAATCCACGGAGTCATCGTTCCCCATGTATCACCCATTAATAAGTTTGTAACAACTCCAATAAATGCACCAAATAGCATTAGTCCTTCTAATCCGATATTTACAACACCTGATCGTTCACTAAATACACCACCTAGTGCTGTAAAAATTATAGGTGCTGATGTATATAATGTACCCGTCACAAGAATGGCTAATATATCTAAAAAGCTCATTTATTTCCCCTCCTTGCTCATGCGTGTAAGCGCCCATCTTAACACATAACTACATGCAACAAAGAAGATGATACATGCAATAATCACATTAATAAGCTCTGATGGTACATCTGCCTCAAAGTTCATTTGAGGGGAAGCACTTTTCAAACCACCAAATAATAAAGCTGAAAGGATAATACCAAACGGATTATTCCCCCCAAGTAAGGCTACGGCAATTCCGTCAAATCCTACTCCTGTAAACGAAGACATTGCTGTCATACTTTGGAATGTTCCTAACCCTTCCATCGCACCACCAATCCCCGCAAATGCACCAGCAATTGTCATAGAGAATACTACATTGCGAGAAACTTTCATACCGGCATATTGGGAAGCATGTTGATTAAATCCTACCGACTTTAATTCATACCCTAAAGTTGTTCGATCTAATAAGAACCACATTAAAATAGCGATTAAAATTGCTACAACAATTCCCCAGTGAAGGCGCGAACCATCAGTGATGGCAGCAAGCCAGTCTGAAGATAATGACGCGCTCGCTTTGATGTCGTACGTTTTATCATTACCCTCGTGCAAGAAACGCTTAATAATGTCATATGTTACGTATAACGCAATATAGTTCATCATAATTGTTACAATAACTTCATTAACTTGAAATTTCCCCTTTAAATATCCAGGGATGAAACCCCAAATCCCACCTACCAATGCTGCAAATAAAATAGATAACGGAATGTGAAGAACAGCTGGTAGCGAAACTGCATAACCGAACCAAACAGCTGCAAGCCAACCAACTAGTAATTGACCCTCTACCCCGATATTAAATAAACCTGTACGAAATGCAAACGCCACTGATAAGCCGGCAAGAATAAGTGGAATCATTGTACGAAGCGTTTCACCTATTGCACTTGGGCTACCGAACATTCCTGTCCAAAGTGCACTATAACCAACAATCGGATCATAGCCACTAACTAGCATTACAATTGCTCCGACAAGTAAGCCGAAAATAACGGATAGTACTGGGACTAAAATATTTATCGTTCGTTCTGTTAAAAGTTTTTTAGCCATTTGTACCCACCTGCTCCTTCTTTGTTCCTCCAGCCATTAACAATCCAAGCTGTTGTTCATTCGTTTCTTTCGCATCAACAATTGCTACAATTTTCCCTTCATAAATAACAGCAATTCGGTCACTAACATTTAAGATTTCATCTAACTCTAAAGATAAAAGTAATACACCTTTTCCTTTATCCCTCTGCTCTATTAATCTCTTATGAATAAATTCAATTGCTCCTACATCTAAACCACGTGTTGGCTGTGCCGCGATTAATAAATCTGGATCACGGTCTACTTCACGTGCAATAATCGCTTTTTGTTGATTCCCCCCAGATAAAGCGCGCGCTAACGTTTGCTCACTAGGTGTACGTACATCAAACTGTTCAATAAGTGCCTTTGCTTTTTCTGTAATTTTACTAAAATTTAAAATCCCTTTCTTTGAAAACGGATTTTTATAGTACGTTTGCAGCACTATATTATCTCTAACAGAAAAATCAAGAACAAGGCCGTGTTTATGACGATCTTCTGGAATATGACCAATTCCTTCTTCCGTTATCCTTCTAACAGGCCAATTTGTTATTTCTTTTCCTTTAATTGCAATAGAACCTGACTCAACTTTTCGTAAACCAGTAATTGCTTCTATCAATTCACTTTGTCCGTTTCCATCAATCCCTGCAATTCCAACAATTTCCCCCGCACGAACAGTTAAGTCAAGGCCTTTTACAGCAGGTAGTTGACGTGCATCGTGAACAACAAGATTTGCAATTGAAAGTACCTCTTCTTTTGGCTTCGCGTCTATTTTTTCTGTTTTAAAATTCACTTGACGTCCGACCATTAATTCTGCAAGTTTATTTTCATCCGTATTTGCAACGTCAACCGTTCCAATTCCTTTTCCTTTACGAATAATCGTACAACGATCGCAAACTTCCATAATTTCTTTCAACTTATGTGTAATAAGAACAATAGATTTTCCTTCTTGTACAAGCTTCTTCATAATTTGAATTAGCTCATGAATTTCTTGCGGTGTTAATACAGCTGTCGGTTCATCAAATATTAAAATTTCTGCACCACGGTAAAGTGTTTTTAAAATCTCTACACGCTGCTGCATACCAACTGAAATATCCTGTATTTTCGCATATGGATCTACAGCTAATCCGTATTGTTCAGACAGTTTTTGAATTTCTTTAGCAGCTTCCTCAACAGCAATTTTCCCTTTTTTCTTCGGTTCATTTCCGAGAATAATATTCTCTGTAACTGTAAAATTATGAACAAGCATAAAGTGCTGATGAACCATTCCAATACCAAGGTCATTTGCCACATTTGGATTGGTAATGTTTACAGACTTTCCTTTAATTTTAATTTCACCTTGTTCCGGTTGATACAAACCAAATAGTACATTCATCAATGTGGATTTCCCTGCACCATTTTCTCCAAGTAAAGCATGTATTTCTCCCTGCTTTACTTGCAGCGTAATGTCATCATTCGCTACAATGCCTGGGAATACTTTCGTAATGTTATTCATCTCAATTACGTATTCCATTGTGTTCCTCCTTTTAACAGGGAACATTCCCCTATTACACTATTAACTTATTAAGCAATTTGGAAGTTTTATACATACAAAGGTTAGTTCTATGAACTAACCTTTGCTATTTCTCTATTTATTTTTTTAGAGAAGCTTCATATTCTTTATACTCTTTATCTGTAGCTGGTACTTTAATTTCACCATCTGTAATTTTCTTTTCAAGCTCTTCTACTTTTGTTAAAATTTCAGGGTTAACTTTTTTCACGTTGTCAGTTGTTTTTGCTATACCAACACCGTCATCTTTTAAGCCAAACGCTTCTACTTTACCGCCTTTTAATTTACCATCTTTCGCTTCTTGTGCTACTTTTTCAACAGCGATATCTACACGTTTTACCATTGAAGTTAATGTTACGTTTTCAGGCATACCTTCTTGGTTTTGGTCACGGTCAACACCGATTACCCAAACATTTTCACCTTTTTTCTTACGGTTTTTCGCTTCAGTGAACACGCCATTACCTGTACCACCAGCAGCATGATAAATTACATCTACACCTTGACCATACATTGCTGATGCAAGAACTGTACCTTTTTCAGGTTTATCAAATGCTTCCGCATATTCAGATACGATTTCAATATTTGGATTTACTGCCTTTGCACCAGCTTTAAATCCATTTTCGAATTTACTAATTAAATCACTCTTCATTCCACCAACAAATCCTACTTTATTCGATTTTGTTGACATAGCTGCTACCGCACCCACAAGGAATGATCCTTCATGATCTTTAAATGTAATACTTGTTACGTTTGGTGCATCTACAACAGTATCAACGATTGCGAATTGTTGTTTTGGAGATTCTTTTGCAACTTCTTTAATTGCACCTTCTAATTTATAACCGATTCCGAAAGATAAATCATACTTATCTTTTGAGAATTTCTTTAAGTTCGGAATATAATCTGCTTCTTTTTCAGACTGTAGGTAACGATAATTTGTTTTTTCCTTTAATCCATTATCTTTACCAAACTTTTTCAAACCTTCCCAAGAAGATTGGTTGAATGATTTATCATCAACGCCCCCAACATCTGTTACCATACCAACTTTGAATTCTTTATCTTCTTTCTTGTCACTGCTCGACTTATCCGAGTTACCACATGCACCTAAAACCGTGCTTGCTGCTAATGTTAATGATAATAAAAGACCTGTTTTTTTCTTCATACTAGAAACCCCTCCTGAAATTATATATATATCTTTATTCTTACGCTGCTGTCCCTAACTTCTTGCTGTCACCTCCCTAAAATGGAACTTACCTACATACGTTTTCTTAATACGTGGAAGCTAAACTTGTCAGCTCTAAAGTAATTGATAGAATATAAGATTGGCTCATCATTTTGATCATAGTGCATTTGTTTTAAAACTAGCAGTGCTGTTTCTGGTTCACATTCTAAAATCGGTGAGATTTTCGGATGATAGCCAATTGGCTCAATGTGTGCAACCGCGTATGTGATACGTTTATGCGTATTGTTATGTATCACTGTAAGCAATGATTCTTCGTTGTATCCCGATAAATCCGGCAAGATTTCTTTTGCAAGTTTATCGATACAATATACAACAGGTTCCCCATCTGCTGTACGCACACGCTCAATCATTACTGCATTAAAACCATCGTCACTATTAAACTTCTCTTTTTCTTCTTCTGTTAAACTTGTTGTAGATGATGATAGAAAGATAGTTCCTGGTGTTTTCCCCACACTAGAAATCATATCTGTAATGCTAGAAAGTTGTTCAATCCCAGAAGAAAATAACGGCTTTGCATTTACAAATGTCCCTACACCGTGTCTACGAATGACAACATTTTCTTCTTCTAAAATACGCAGCGCTTCCCTTAAAGTCGCCCTACTTACACCAAGTTCTTTCGCTAAATCAAACTCTGATGGTAACTTCTGTCTTTCTTTGTAAGCTCCATCTTTAATTTTTTCTTTGATGTGATCAATCACCCGTAAATATAGGTGACGACTATCGGATTTTACTGACATAAGACTCCCCCGCATTTCAATTATTCGACCTCTGATGTAAGACTTCTTTTCTCTTTTTTCAACTTACAACATAATAAAAATTGCTAAATACTAAAAATAAGCTTAATTGTCGAATAAATATTAATAATTTTTTAAAATGAAATTTTCACTCTTTACTGCATAAAAAAAACTTTGCACCATAAACATTCCTCATTTCGAGAAAAAGTTCGGCACAAAGATCTCTTACATCCTTTGTTACACACTTTTCCCCTCATAGTCCAGCAATTCATGGTTGCCAGGTAGAAACTTATGGACCTTATCTCCAAGATTATATGAGGCAGTGATTCTTTTCGAAGTAATCTTACCACTTGCTCCCATACGTGTCAACAAAATTTAACATTTTTCTACATTAAATATCGAACATTCATTAAAAACATATTCAAAGCATTCGTATTCTAAAGAACCTCTCTGAATGTAAGCCCTTTCTTAATTACTGAATATAGTATATAACAAAACCAGTATATAAAAAAGCCTAATTGTAAAAACAATTAGGCTTTTTTTACGAACTTTTTTCTTGCACATCATTAATGAGCACTTCTCGTGGTTTACTACCTTCATACGGACCTACTACACCATTCATTTCCATTGCATCAATTAAACGGGCAGCTCGCGTATAACCTACCCTAAACCTACGTTGCAACATAGAAACAGATGCTGTTTGCATTTCCACTACGAGCTGAACTGCTTCATCATATAATTCATCTTCTACTTCCTGCTTCGTATCAGGAACATCTTGCGGAATCATATCTTCTTGATATTGCGCTTTCTGCTGACCAATAACATATTCTACAACTCTCTCAACTTCATCATCTGATAAAAATGCACCTTGTACACGTACAGGCTTCGATGCACCAATTGGTATAAACAGCATATCTCCACGACCTAGTAGTTTCTCTGCACCACCACCGTCAAGAATTGTACGAGAATCTGTTTGAGAAGATACAGCGAATGCAATACGTGATGGAATATTCGCTTTAATAACTCCCGTAATAACATCAACTGAAGGACGTTGTGTTGCAATAATTAAATGAATACCAGCCGCACGAGCCATTTGCGCTAGACGCATAATCGCATCCTCTACATCCGATGAAGCAACCATCATTAAATCTGCTAACTCGTCCACAATAACTACAATATAAGGTAATTCCGGTTGTTTCGCTTCTGATTGACTATTATGTTCTTTTATATAGTCATTGTACCCTTCAATATTACGCGTGCCACTATGAGCAAATAACTCATAACGACGCTCCATCTCGCTCACAACTTTTTTCAAAGCTTGTGATGCTTTTTTCGGATCAGTTACAACTGGTGTTAATAAGTGCGGAACACCGTTATATACATTTAACTCTACCATTTTCGGATCAATCATCATTAATTTTACTTCATGTGGTTTTGCACGCATTAAAATACTAACAATAATACCGTTAATACATACACTTTTCCCGCTACCCGTCGCACCAGCTACTAGTAAATGGGGCATTTTATTTAAACGGGCTAATACAGCTTCACCTGTAATATCTCGTCCAAGACCAATTAACAACTTCTCTTCTGGATGATTATTAGCCTTAGAATCAAGGACTTCTCTAAGTGTTACCATAGAAACTTCTGAGTTCGGAACTTCAATCCCTACAGCTGATTTCCCGGGAATTGGTGCCTCAATACGAATGTCTTTCGCAGCTAAAGCAAGTGCTAAATCATCACTTAAACTAACGATTTTGCTTACCTTTACTCCCATATCAGGATATACTTCATATTTTGTGACTGCAGGACCTCTATGTACTTTTGTTACTTTCGCTTTCACTCCAAAGCTTTGGAATGTACGTTCTAATTTACGAGCATTCTCATAAATTTCTGCATTTTCATTTGTAACTTGCTTGTTCTTAGGAAATTTCAATATATCAAGTGCAGGAAGCTTGTAATCTTTATTTTCTACATTTGAAAATTGCATAGGAGGTGCTTGTGTTTCACTCTCTAGCGATTCAACGATTTTTTCTCCACGCTTTTTCTTAGATTCTTCAACAGGCGGAGCCTCTTCAATAGACGGTGAAGTTATCAACTCTACTTCCTGTATTTCGCCAATTCGTTTATCCTCTTCTTCATTTACTGGATAATTCTCAGTGAAATTCGAAATAATGGGAGGATCAATTGAGATTTCTTCCATCGGCTCAATAATTTCTTCTTGTTCTGCAGCACGTTTGCTCCTTGTGCTTCTCGTTGTTTTTTTCTTTTCTGTTTGTTCAGCCGTTCTTTTGGATCTCCAATCTTTATAATCCCCTTGCATTACTTCAAATTGACTTCTAAGGATTCTTCCTACAGGGGCAAGTACTTCCCCAATATGCTTATTTGTTATACAAAGTATGCCTAGAATCACTAAAATAATTCCAATAATATAGGCTCCTACTTCATCAAATAAGAAGTAACATGTCGCGAACATAAGCGCGCCAAACATACCACCGCCTAAATGAACGCTATCTGGACCCTTTTTCATTTCAAGAAAGAAGTTATCTTTCGTACTCACAATAACAGAAGTATTTTGCACTGCTCCATCTTTCGTAAGTAGGTTAAATAATGTAATATGACTAAACATTAATATCGCCAATACTATTAAATAAAAACCGATTAACCGTTTATTTAAAAGGTTCGGCCATCCACGTTTGATAACAAACGAAACCGATAAAGCTATTACACCTAACACACCAATTATGTACCACTCACCAAAGAAGAAGCGAAAAAATAACACAAACGATTTTCCTACAACGCCTAGCTGTAAAATCGTAATGATTGAAAGTGCAAAAAGAGTTAAACCGACGATTTCATAATACAAAGTTGGCTTTATCGTGCGTCTTGCTTTTGCCTTCGTCCCTCTTTGCTTTTGTTTTGCCATTTCTTCACCTCGTGTTCTACATATAAATAGAGCTTCCTGAAAAAAGCTCTACTTATATGTCTGTTTTCTCTATTTTTTCAGGTCTTACATCTTCTATTTTTACACTTCTTGTAAATTGTTAAATAAACAGAAGAAAGCAGCCCTCTCATGGCTGCTCAACCGTCTTGTTTTTTATATTATACCATAGCTTCTAAACAAAATCCTTCTTTTTGCTAAAAGGTTATTTTCTGACCAGGCTCAAACTCTAAGTAGTGAAGCGGATCCGTACTTAGCACACGTACAATAGAATAATATCCATGTTCTTCTTCAGAAACCATTAACTCAACACCGTTTATATTTACAACTTTTTGGCTTTCACATTGCGAATAATCGGCTGGATAGACAAGTTGCTCTGGCATAATTGTATATAAAATCATTGTAACATTGTCCCTTCTGCACGATCATCCCCACGTGCATCTATTAATTCGTTCAATTTTCGAATCGCATTTCCGATACCACCGACATCATCTATAAGACCATACTTCACTGCATCTCCACCAATTACATTCGTACCAATATCTCGCGTTAAATTCCCTTTCGCGAACATAAGCTCTTTAAAACGATCTTCCGTTACTTTCGAATGCTTCGTCACAAATCGAATAACTCTTTCTTGCATTTTATCTAAATACTCAAATGTTTGCGGCACACCTATAACAAGACCTGTTAGACGAATAGGATGAATTGTCATTGTCGCAGTTTCCGCAATAAATGAATAATCCGTGGAGACAGCAATCGGTACACCGATAGAATGTCCTCCGCCTAGAACAAGAGAGACTGTTGGCTTTGAAAGCGAAGCTACCATCTCAGAAATTGCTAGCCCTGCTTCAACATCACCACCAACCGTGTTTAATATTAAAAGTAAGCCTTCAATTTTCGGATTTTGTTCTATCGCAACAATTTGCGGAATAATATGCTCATATTTTGTTGTTTTATTTTGCGGCGGCAACTGAACATGACCTTCCACCTGTCCAATGATTGTTAAACAATGAATACGCGATTCATTCATTTGTGGTACATTTGTTTGTCCAAGCTGTTGAATTTTTTCCACTATTGAAGCTTCTTTTCCAATTTCTTTCGGCTCAGCCTCTTTCCCTTCATTTGTATAACGATCACGTTCTGTCATATCGCATCCCCTTTCACTCGTATATAACTATTATTTCTTAAGTTATAAATTTCATTCGATAGAGTTAAAAAAGAAAAAAGATCACCCGTAAAGGTGATCTTTTTTATACTTCCATAATAATCGGTAAAATCATAGGTTTTCTCTTTGTCTCTTCGTACAAGAACTGTCCTAATAATTCACGAATATTTTGTTTTAACATAGACCATTCAATTGAATATTCTTTAATTGATTGCTCAACAATCATACGTACAATCTCTGTAGAGCGGTCAATTAACGCTTCTGATTCACGTACATACACAAAACCACGTGAAATGATTTCTGGACCAGAAACAATTTTCTTTTCATCCTTACCAAGTGTTACAACAACTACTAATATTCCATCTTGAGATAACATTTTTCTATCTCGAAGAACGATATTACCAACGTCACCTACACCTAATCCATCAATTAATACATTGCCCGCTTGCACTTTACCAACTAAGTTCGCTTCATCGTCACCAAAACCGATTACATCGCCTTTTTCTACGATAAAGATATTTTCTCTTGCAATACCTACATCTTCAGCTAAATATGCATGTGCTTTTTGCATACGAAACTCACCATGTACGGGTACAAAATATTTCGGTTTCATTAAATTTAACATTAATTTTAATTCTTCTTGGCTACCATGACCTGAAACGTGAACTTTTCTTTCACCGTAATAAACAACTTCAGCTCCCGCTCTAAATAACAAATCAATAATTTTCGATACAGATATTTCATTACCCGGAATTGGAGAAGCCGCAATAATAACCGTATCACCTTTACGAATTGAAATTTGTTTATGAGCTTGCTTCGCCATTCTAGAAAGGGCCGCCATTGGTTCCCCTTGGCTACCTGTCGTTAAAATAGCTACCTTTTTCTCTGGGAAATTGTCTACTTCTTGTAGTGAAATAACCATACCTTCTGGAACATCTAAATAACCAAGACGTCTTGCAATATCTACCACTTTCACCATACTACGTCCTACAACCGCTACTTTTCGTCCTGTTTCAGCAGCTGCATCAAATACTTGTTGAATACGATGTACATTCGATGCAAATGAAGCAACGATAATACGTCCTTCTGCGCCGTAGAACACTTTAGAAATTTCTACTCCAACTTCTTTTTCAGAACCTGTATAGCCTGGACGCTCAGCATTTGTACTATCAGATAATAAGCACAGTACGCCTTCATTTCCGATTTGTGCCATTTTCCCAAGATCTGCTCCACTATTTCCAATTGGAGTTTGATCGAATTTAAAGTCTCCTGTATATACAATCGCACCTTTTGATGTATGGAAACAAACACCAACAGAATCTGGAATACTATGTGTCGTTCCAAAGAATGACACCGTTGTAGTATTAAACTCCACTGTTGAATTTGAATCGATTGTTTTTAAGTCTACACGGCCTAACATACCCGCTTCGCCAAGTTTTTCTTGTATAAGTCCTACTGTTAATTTCGTTGCATACACTGGAATGGATAATTTACGAAGTACGTAAACAATACCACCGATATGATCTTCATGACCGTGAGTAATAAATAAACCTTTTACTCGCTCTTGGTTTTCCACTAAATATGTAATATCAGGAATAACGATATCAATTCCAAACATTTCATCTCCTGGGAACATTAACCCTGCATCTACAATAAAGATTTCAGAATCAATTTCAACACAGTACATGTTTTTCCCGATTTCACCTACTCCACCAAGAGCAAATACTTTAACAGACTCATTCTCTTTTCTCTTCATGTTGTTGCCTGGTTTAAAAATCTTTCAAACACTGATTTCACTAAAATTGCAGAGACACCAGGGGAAACTCTACAACCACCATATATTCACCGTCCAAGACGAATGTCCTTACCGTTATGCGATATCATGTCCTTGTTTATTTTTTAAACCAGGTTTCACCTCTCTTTCATTATATAAATCAAATATCTTATTCGATATGATATGAAAATGTAATCAAATTATAATTTTTACCAATTTTGCTAAGCATACCCGTACTAAGCTACTTAGCCATATTATACCTGATACAAGAAATAGAACACAAGTTAAATCGTGCGAAAGAATAGGTAAAAGAACGGAATTATAACAAAAGTATCGAACGTATTTCCTTTATATTTACTTCGATTTTATACTCCATATTATTTTGAAGAAATAGCCATACATACGCTAAATTCATTTCATAATATGGATTTTCAATACTTATTTTTCTAGAATTGAACAAAAACACTTAAAAAATGGAGTTTTTTTATGAATTACGTCACCTTTGAGGGGATTTCTCTAAAAAACAGAAGCGGTGGTTTATTATGTTTATTCTATAATAACTATGATTTTTTGATCCTTTTAAAGGGGTACAATTATTTTCTTATACACATTGCAATACATAATGAAAAAGCGATTAATAATCTTATAAGTATTCATGTAAGTAAGAAAAGAGCGGCAAAGATTTTCTTACCAATAAAAAATGACCTAGTTCTACACTAGGTCATTTTTTATTAACGAGGGATAGATTGCATAACAGATTGTAACGTTACTCTTTCTTCTTCTGTTAACGGAAGAAGTGGTAAACGTACAGAACCTACATCTAATCCAACCATTTGTAACGCTGTTTTTACTGGCGTTGGGCTTGGCGCCATAAATAATGAATCCGTTACTCTTACAAGTAATTGATGTAATTTTTGCGCCTTCTTAAATTCACCTGCTTGGAATGCTGCAATCATTTCTTGCATTTCATTTCCAATCACATGAGATGCTACAGAAACGATACCTTTCGCTCCAACTGCCATAGCTGGTAACGTTAAACCGTCATCACCGCTGTATACTGCAAAGTCGTCCGCTGTTTTTTCAATGATTTCTGTCATTGTTAACACATCGCCGCCTGCATCTTTAATCGCAACAATGTTTTCTATTTCTGATAAACGAACAACTGTATCAACGGAGATTTGTACAATAGATCGTCCTGGAACGTTGTATAGCATAACCGGAAGCGGCGTGCTTTCAGCAATTGCTTTAAAGTGCTGATACATTCCTTCTTGACTCGGTTTGTTATAATACGGTGCTACTAGCATTACTGCATCAACACCAACTTCTGTTGCCTTTTTAGTTAAGTCAATAGAAGCATGCGTATTATTGCTACCTGTTCCAGCGATTACGGGCACCCTTTTATCGACAACAGATACGACATGGCGATATAACGCTACTTTTTCTTCTGAAGTTAATGTAGGAGATTCGCCTGTCGTTCCTCCTACCACGATTGCTGTTGTACCGTTATCTATTAAATAATTTACCAATTTCGTTGTCTTTGCAAAATCGATATTTCCGTTTTTATCAAACGGAGTTACCATCGCGGTTGCAATTGTCCCAAAATCTATCATGGTCTCACTCCTTATTGTTCCAGTTGCTTTTCTTTTGAAAGCTCAAACGCACTATGTAATGCATTTACAGCCTCCACTAAATCAGTTTCTTTTACAAGAACCCAAATTGTCGTATGGCTATCTGCCGATTGCAGAATTTGAATACCTTTTTCCGCTAAAGCTGTAACGATTTTCGCAGTAACCCCTGGGTACCCTGCCATTCCAGCTCCTACAATAGATACTTTTGCACAATGCTCTGTCACAATTGGCTCATATCCAAGGTTTTTTAATAATTCAACCGCACGACTTGATACACTATCACTCACCGTATAAGCTACCCCAGTAGGTGAAATGTTAATTAAATCGACACTGATTCCTTCATTCGCCATTTCTTTAAACACGTGCTGTTGTAAATCATATGCTGTTTCTTTTGCCAGCACTTTAATTTGCGTCACATTTGATACATGAGCGATACCTGTAACAGGACGTTCTTCTACATCACGGCCTTTTGTCGCACCGTCCGATGCTGAAATAAGCGTACCTTCACTATCAGAATACGTAGAACGTACACGAAGTGGTACTTTGGCATGCATTGCAATTTCAACTGCACGTGGATGAACGACTTTTGCACCTTGATATGCCATGTTACAAATTTCATTGTATGTTACCGTTTGAAGATGACGTGCATCTTTTACGATGCGAGGATCCGCAGTCATAACACCTTCTACATCTGTAAAGATATCAATAAATTCAGCATGAAGCGCAACACCTAATGCAGAAGCTGAAGTATCGCTACCTCCGCGTCCAAGTGTTGTCGTATCACCTTTTTTCGTTTGTCCTTGGAATCCTGTAACGACGATTACATCTACATTTTCTAGCTCTTCATGTATACGATCACAGTTCATTTCGATAATCTTAGCATTTGTAAAATCATCATTTGTTACAAAACCAGCTTGTGCACCATTTAATGCCGCTGCTTTTATACCGCTCTCATTTAGCATGTTTGAGAAAACGATTGCTGAGATTAATTCTCCGCATGATAATAATAAATCTTGCTCACGATTAGAAATGTGAGATTCCTCTTGATTTACAAGACTTAACAAAGTATCAGTTGCATATGGTTCACCTTTACGGCCCATAGCAGATACGACAGTAACTACCTTATAACCCGCATCTAGCGATTTTTTTATATGATGAAGCGCATGCTTACGTCCATTTTCATCACGTACAGATGTGCCACCAAATTTTTGAACAATAATTTTCATATTTTGCACCTTCTCTTAGCCGTTTACACTAATTGTAATTTTACTAAGCGCTCTGCAATTTGAACAGAATTCCATGCAGCGCCTTTTAATAAGTTATCAGATACGACCCAAAGATGGAATCCTTTATCGTTATTTAAATCTTTACGGATTCTTCCAACGAATACTTCGTTTTTACCTACTGCAGTAGCTGGCATTGGATATAACTGCTCTTCTGGGTTATCTTGTAGAACGATACCTTCTGCATTTGCAAGTAAATTCTTGAATTCTTCTACTGTTACACCTTCTTTTTCTACTTCGATGTAAACAGACTCAGAGTGACCTGATACAACTGGTAAACGTACACATGTTGCCGCTACTTCTAGCTCTGGCATATGCATAATTTTTTTCGTTTCATTAATCATTTTCATTTCTTCAAACGTAAATCCATTATCTTGGAATTTATCAATCTGTGGAATCGCGTTGAAAGCAATTTGGAAATGTTTTTTATCACCTGATACAGGTAAAACATTTGCCTTCACTTCTTCGCCATTTAAGATTGCTTGTGATTGTTCATGAAGTTCTTCAATCGCTGCCGCACCAGCACCTGATACAGCTTGATATGTGGAAACGATTACTCGTTTTAAACCATATTGCTGACGAACTGGCTCAAGAGCTACTACCATTTGAATTGTAGAACAGTTTGGATTTGCAATAATACCATTATGTTCTTTTAAGTCATTTTCATTTACTTCAGGTACAACAAGTGGCACGTTTTCTGTCATACGGAATGCACTTGTATTATCAACAACAATCGCACCGCGCTTTGCTGCTTCTGGCGCTAATTGTTTTGATACAGATCCACCAGCACTAAATAGTGCGATATCTACTCCTTCAAAACTTTCAGGAGTTGCCTCTTGAACTGTAAATTCTTCGCCTTTAAATACAAGTTTCTTACCTGCAGATCGTTTAGATGAAAGTAACGTTAACTTCCCGATTGGAAATTCTCGTTTCTCTAAAGTATTTAACATTTGTTCACCAACTGCGCCGGTTGCTCCAACTACAGCGACATGAAAAGTTTTTTGCTTTTCCATCACTATGCCCCTTTCTAGATACCAATCCTTCTATAACTTAGAATCAGAAGGAGTATACAATACCCCTTCTAATCTTAATAACGTTAATTTTATCATATTCTACAGTAAGAATGATGGTTTCATCAAAAATTGTCCGTTTTTTTTCGTTTTTTAATTCATATATCTGAATTTTTCTACGACAACCGGTTGCAATTGCTTCCCTTGCAGCGCTTCTAATACTGTATCTTCCAGCAGCTCCATGCGAGCTACCATTGAGTTAGGTTTTTTCTCTGGTGCATCTTGACCGAATGGGACGAAATAGATGTTTTTTGTTGCCATTAGGCGCATGAGGTTGACGCCAACAGGGTGATAACAATATAAATATTTCTTTTTTCTTCTATTATATTATTTCTAAGCATGTATATCATATCCTTAATTAATACAATACACGAATTCAACGGTAATGTATTAATTTTGTGGGCAAGTTCTATTTCGATAGTGAGTTTATGGAAGCATAAAAAAGTTCTCCAATGTTACGAAGCGAATAAAAGGGTATTTTCAAAAAAGCATACCGAGCGAGATTCTCTACAACCGGAATACAAACTTTCATTTTGTTAAATACTCAAAATTCATCTTAAGGATTAGAAAACTTCATATCTTATTTATTCAATTTATGTTATGGTACAATATGTTAATTATAATATATTAATTACAATATATTGATTGCAAAGTTTTAAAAAGGAGTATATATAATGAAAGCAAAGAAACTAATATGTTTAGCACTTCCCATCATGCTATTCGGGGTAGGTTGTGGAGCAGAAAAAGACTATTCTAAATCTAACAGAGGTAAAGAAGTCATGGAAGAACTGGAGGCTAAAAACTCTAGTTATGATGAAGAACTGGATACTTTAGGTGATGCTTTAAGTGATTCTGAAGATGTACTAAACTACCTTGTCGAATCTGACGATTTGGCATTACATAAAAAAGAGTACAGAGACGCACTGTATGACTTAGAGAGCATAGCTATAGAAATTGCAGATTTAAAGCCTGAGAACGAGTTTAAAGAACTACATAAAGATATAATTAAGTCTATGGAAAAGTATCGAGAAGGTATAAACATACAACTTAAAAAAATAGACCCAAAAGATATGGATTTTCTTGATGGCCGATTACAAATGAGTACTGCTAAAATAGGGTATTTACAGGCGCTTTATAAAATGGCAGAAGAAATAAACTAAGCATCAAACTAGATATATTACAAAAAGGTAGAAAGCACTGAAAATAACTTAACAGCTTTGGATGACAAATTACAAGAAACTCTTCAATCGAAATAATGTAAAAAAAGCCGACTCAATTAAGAGTCGGCCCTTTTTTTATTTATCCTCATACCACCAACCTTTACGATTTAGATACTCCTTCATGCCTTTTAGTTGAGCATCTGATGTTGGTTTGGAAATGAAATATGTTAACCCATCCGATTTTAAGATAAAATCAGCTGTCATTTTTAGAGACGTTAATGCTCCCATTACATCAGAGACATGCTCTCGACCAAATGCACCTGATTGGATGATGTTTTGTTTAGTCGCTTGTGCTTTCACTCGCTCCTGCGCTACTTCAGTAAACCAGGGCAGTGATTTATTTCCTATAAGCGAATTAAGATCACATTTACCGATACCAGGTACATTACCTGTCTCAGTATACTGCCAAATATCACAAGGATATGCTGGTTTATTACCGCCATATCGCGGAATCCATACAAAGTCACATTTCACATTCGCCATTCCAAAAGGTTCGTACATATGATGGCCGACATATAACCCCACTTTATTAGCTCCTAATCGGTATAACTCATCAATAAAGGCTTGTGTACCGGCTCTCATATCGTTCATTGTTTTTACTTCCACATCAGCCACCCAAATCGTAGCGCTCTTGTCACCTCGACTCCAGAAATCTTGTGCCTCTTTCTTCGCATCATTAATCGATACAAACCTACAGAACGCATAATTGCCAAAAGGAACGTTATGCTGTTTCATGCTTTGTACATATCCTTTATATAATGGATCCACATAATTTGAGCCATCCTGCACTCTAGCAATCACAAAATCCAAATACTGTTTTGCAACTGGCCAGTTAATATTACCATTCCATTTTGAAATGTCTACGATTTGTCCCATTACTCAACATCTCCTTCAAATAATTTTTGTTTAATTTCTGTTACATCTTTAGAAATAGATCCAAAAGCTTTTGCCTGCTCTTCAATAACTTGTTGATTTCTATCGATTACTTGTTGGTACTTTTCTTCCCGCTGTTCATTCTTTTTTTGTGTAGTAAAAAGCATCCACACAAATAACGTTGCAAATGCTCCCTGCTGAATAACTGAATTAAAAATTGCATCTTCCACTATTTCCATCTCCTTTCAAAATAAAAAGAGGATCACATTATGTGACCCTCTTAATCTATAAAAGCCGTATTTTATTCGATAACCATTTTACTCCTCAATACGCCCGAAGCCTCTCCATCTCCCAGGCTCTCCTGATTCTATACAAACCCAACCAATAAAGCTTCCCGGACTTGGTGTCTTAGAGTATATTCTGTCTCCTCTTAGCCATTTCCCTTGAGCTGGCGGACCACTTATTAACATCGCTGCTGGTAATGTTCCACCACTGTTATTTTCAACCTGTAAATATCCACCCTCATGATATCCACTATTAATTGTAATAATATCTCCTCCGCGTAACACATTTCCCTCGATGAATAGATTAGAAAAAACCCAATTGAATTCGAATAACGTTTTTACTGGATTAAGGAAACTATTATATTGAGCTACAAGGAAACGACATGCTGCGGCAAATGTAAACAAGCTTCTTGTAGGTTGTCCAGTGGGTACAATTCGATTCTTAGAAAAGTCTATGTCGTTCGCATCCCCACCAATTTTAGCAATTCCAGTATCTCCGGAAAGGGTGAAATTATTACCGAGTATATTAAGTTTGCCTACAATATAATCTAGTGAGAAAACATATTCAACATCTGGCCGATCTAAAAGGAAACTATTATCAGTAACGCGTAAACATCTAATTTCTCCACCAGATCTAATATATGAATTCACGAAGTTATTTCCAGTCAGAAGAACATCCGAACCATTTAAATCCAATACCGCACCTATAAATGAGTTATTACTTACCTTAATATATATACAATTTGAAAAACGAATTGCATTTGTTTGTTCAAAAGCATTGCCACTAATCATAATATCTTTTAAAACATCAACAACATTATAAATACCGAAATCTAATGTTTTAATATTGTTATTATGAATATGAGCACCACTTCTACCAAGGATAATACCTTTTCCAGCTCCATAAATCGTATTACCAACTATCTGTACGGTCGTAGTAGTACCATACTCCGAAACTGCAATCCCACCATAATAAACATCGTACCCACCTTGTGGTGCTTTTCCTAGTCCATTATCATCAAAATAATTAAACCCAAATGTACTTGTATCGTCACCTTTGGAAGTTGGTGTATTAATAAAACCGACCTTACCACCCGTATACATGATTCCAATATGATAGTTCAAAAATGTATTATGTATAACACTTACACGCATAGTTGATTCTAAATGAATACATTTCGTAAAGCCGTACACATAGTTATTTTCAATCGTAAGTCCATATCCATCTTTCGTATTCATATCATTTGCATACTTAATTGGCGTCTTGCCATCTACATCTAATGGATATTCATATTCAATGCCTGTTCTTGCTGCTGGAAGGCCATATACATCTCGTGAAAAATTATGATCGTAATGGACTTTAAATGTCCTTTTGTTAATGACTGTATTATAACGAATCGATACGGCCATACTTTCATAAAAAATAATCGAGTCTCCGTAATTGTCATATGGACCCATACCATTCTTTACAATATTCGAACCACCACAATCTAGTAAGATATTATTAGAAACATCGAAATATGCGGCACCAGTCACTTTAATTCCATCACCATATATATCATTTAACTTACAATGTGTAATGCTCCCATTCGCTAAGTATAAGCCCCTTATACCACAACCACCATCATAATAAGGTGCTGGATGTGTATCAAAAGGTGTTTTTTCTAATCCACCCTTATGAAGTTGTTTTGTGTAGTCAATTTGAATATGTTGAATATGAACATTTTCAAGTGGTTTCAATGGTGTTCCTTCAAGTTTGATACATTCTAAAGAATAGGTATCTGTAAACTTAAGTATTGTCTTTTCCTTATTTTGCCCCATAATAATTACATTCGAAAAATCAATTCTCAACTGCTTCTTTATTCTGTAAGTACCATTCGGAAAATATAGTACGCCCCCGCCTATAGTCTTTACATAAGCAATTGCCTCTAATACTTTTGAAGTTTCATCTGTAGTCCCGTCACCAATCAATCCGTATTCTGCTTTCATATCAATCCAAATGTTTTTAAATCGTGAATTCGTTTCTAATAACTGCGAATGTACTTGAGTGTACTCTGTATCAAGTCGTGCTTTTAAAGTAGGGTGTGCTTCTCCATGAAAATCTACTCTGGCCTGTGCTGCCTCGACTGATGAATCACCATTCAGCACCAATGTGTGCAATTGCATTTGCACATTTTCGGATACTCGATTTGCTTCTTCCGAATATTTCTTTGCAGATTCCGCATCATTTTTTGCTTCATCGCTTATCTTTTCAATACTATTATAAGTACCTTCAATTTGATCCCAATTATCATTTGTTTCATTTCGAAAGTGTCTATCTTGTTCTATATTTTTCCATCGCTTTAAATTTAGTACCATGTATATCACCTCTTTATTAATAAAAAGTTAAAAGTCGGTATTTGGTCCGACTTTTAATAGGTTACAGGTACTTACTCTAAAATGCCACTAATACTTACATTAATCGCATTTTCTGTTTCTTGTTGTACAGAAAAAGCATCATTAGGATCTAATACCACAGAAGTGTCAAGAAACCTCGTTTCGCCTGCCTTTACTATATAATTTTTCATAATGTCTATCGTATTAACCGTAATGGTTAATTTCGCATCACTTTCTTTTGTATTAGTGAAAATCATTTTAGTTGCTGTAACCCGTTATTTCGAATCTATCTTTTCTACCCAACCAAAAATTCATGACTGTCACACCGTCCATAATGGATGGTATAGTTGACGTAAAAATGACATACAAGGACTCTAATAATAATTTGTTTGAAGAATGCCACACTATTAATTTTAGATATTCTCTAGATTTAGCTCATACAAATGTTAAGTAGTCTCACTTTGATGAAACCACTAATACGTTATAGAATGTCGTCCAATCTATAATCAAACATTTCCTCTAAGTTATCGTAAATAACTTACATAATTTTTTGTGAAGTTCAATTTCAAACTCAAGACATTTTTGAATCTCTTCTTTTATAGATTCATTGTTACCTATAGGAATTGATATTTTTATATGTGTCTTTATTTTTTCAGTTTGTTTTTCTTCTATTTTTACTCCCTTTCTTTTTCATAAATTTTTATATCATTTTATTAAACAATTAAAATTCCCCTTACAAACATAACCTGTCTATTTTCTCTACAAAAAAGAGGAATTACTCCTCAATATTTTCTTTTGTCTGCAATTCATCGATGATGGCCCAACTAGCCTTGTAATATGCTCGAAGGATCTTATCAATATCCTTTTTTGTTTTCGGCTCTGGGGCCACAATATAAACTTTCGTTTTTCCAAATTTATAAGACGCGGCATATTTTTCTTGTTGGCTCATGGTGTCACCTCTTGAAGTGCTTTCTATATTTGTATGCTGCTGATTTGTTAGTACTGCCATATTAGTTGCTAACCATTTCAAAACAGAGCAATCATCAAAATATTAAAGTATTGGAAAACGACGAAGAATCTTAAATGCTTTCTCAAATCAAACATGTCATTACTTTCGCTACATCAAATAGCCGTTTCTACTTCTTATATATACATCTCACGTATATGAATTAACTATAAGGAGGTCTATTTATGAAAACCGCAATCTACCTAAGAAAATCCCGTGCCGATCTTGAAGCCGAAGCACGCGGCGAAGGTGAAACTTTAGCAAAGCACCGCACTACCCTGCTGAAAATTGCCAAGGAAATGAACTTAAATGTTTTAGCTGTCCGTGAGGAAATTGTTTCTGGTGAGAGCTTAGTGAAACGTCCTGAGATGTTAGCACTTCTTGAAGAAATTGAAGATAATAAATATGATGTTGTTCTTTGCATGGATATGGACCGCCTAGGTCGTGGTGGTATGAAAGAGCAAGGAATCATTTTAGAGACGTTTAAACGCTCGAATACGAAGATTATGACGCCTAGGAAGACTTATGACCTTAATGATGAGTGGGACGAAGAATACAGTGAATTTGAAGCGTTTATGGCACGTAAGGAATTAAAGATTATTACAAGACGTATGCAACGTGGTCGTGTTGCTAGTGTAGAGGCTGGGAATTACCTTGGTACACATGCACCATTCGGATATGATATCCACCGTTTAAATAAGCGAGAGCGTACGTTAACGATTAATCCTGAAGAAGCTTCTGTCGTAAGAATGATATTTGATTGGTATGCAAATGAAGATATAGGAGCGAGTGCCATTAGAAGCAAGCTAAATGATCTTGGATACAAAAGTAAGCTAGGTAATGATTGGAACCCCTATAGCATCTTAGATATATTAAAAAACAATGTGTACATCGGAAAAGTAACATGGCAAAAGCGAAAAGAAGTAAAGCGGCCTGATGCTGTAAAAAGAAGTTGTGCACGCCAAGATAAATCAGATTGGATTATTGCTGATGGCAAACATGAGCCACTCATACCGGAAAGTTTATTTGAACAAGTACAAGATAAATTAAATTCGAGATATCACGTCCCTTACAATACGAACGGAATTAAAAATCCTTTGGCTGGCATTATTAAATGTAGTAAATGTGGTTATAGTATGGTCCAGCGTTATCCGAAGAATCGAAAAGAAACGATGGATTGTAAACACCGCGGTTGTGAAAACAAATCAAGCTATACGGAGTTAATTGAGAAGCGTTTACTCGAGGCATTAAAAGAATGGTACATCAATTATAAAGCTGATTTCGAAAAACATAAGCAAGGTAACAAGTTAAGAGAAACACAAGTTATTCAAATGAATGAAGCTGCATTACGAAAACTTGAGAAAGAATTAGTGGATGTCCAAAAACAAAAAAATAATTTACACGATTTATTAGAGCGCGGCGTTTATACTGTCGATATGTTTTTAGAACGTTCGAAAGCCGTTTCTGACCGTATTAATGAAATTACTTCCACGATGGAAAACTTAAAGAAAGAAATTAAAACAGAAATTAAAAAGGAAAAAGTGAAGAAAGATACAATACCTCAAGTGGAGCATGTTCTTGACCTGTACTTTAAAACAGATGATCCCAAAAAGAAAAACAGCCTCCTAAAGTCAGTTTTAGAAAAGGCTGTTTATAAAAAAGAAAAGTGGCAAAGGCTCGATGATTTCGAACTTGTGCTTTATCCTAAGCTTCCTCAAGATGGCGACATATAAGCGTTCGCGCTATGTCGTCACCTTGTTGGTGTAATTAGATTTACCCCATTAAGCCCTAAAGCATCATTCGTCGAAACAGCCAATACGACAGGCTTGCCATTTCTTAGCGTCGCTTTCGCTGCCATTAATACTGGAGAGTCTGTCATTGCATTTGCAAATTTACTCATAGAATTTCCGGTTAGTGGTGCAATTACCATGCAATCTAGTGGAATTTTGGGTCCTAGTGGTTCTGCGCCAACGATGGAATTAATTGCTTTAAAGCCTGTTACTTCTTCAATCTTTTTAATCCACTCTGCCCCTTCTCCAAATCTCGTATTTGTTGATTGAACAGTGTAAGAAACAACGGGACGTACTTCTGCGCCCTCAGCAATTAACTTTTCTAAATGAGGCATTACTTCTTCGTACGTACAATGTGAGCCAGTAAAACCAAACCCGATTCTTTTCCCTTTTAAATTCATTCCCCATTCTCCTTCCTTGCGATTACGTCTTCTGCCAGTAACTGAGAAAGAACATTCGCTAAAATTTGCCCTGCTGTTTTCGGAGCAACAATACCTGGTAATCCAGGTGCTAACAGCGCTTTGACTCCTCTTTTTTCCGCATATCTAAAGTCGGTACCACCTGGTTTAGAAGCTAAATCAATTACTAACGTATGGGCCGGCATTTTTGAAATGACATTCGCTGTCACAACGAGATGCGGAATTGTATTAATGACAATATCGATATTGCCTACTTCTTTCTCAATGTTTTGCATATGAAAAGGAGAAAACATCATTTCTGTAATACGTGCAATATGTTCGGATCGTCTTGCTCCAACTTTGACATGGGCGCCTAATGATTGAAATGCTCTGGCAACACTCATCCCTGTTCTACCAAATCCTAAAACCATTACATTGGAACCATGAATTGTATAGTCGGTATGTTGAATTACCATCATTAATGTACCTTCTACAGTTGGAATAGAATTGTAGATCGCCACATCATCACGATCAAATAATTTAACAAGTTTGCGGTTTGTAGTAGATACGAGATTTTCCAAGTAAGGCGTACCAATACCTGAATATATAGTAAAGTGTTCTGGTGTATTTTCAATTTGTTCTTTCGTTATAGAAACTTTTTCGTTTGAAAAAATAGTATCTACTTCTCCCTTGGCATTTGTACCTGCAACTGGCAAAATAATTGCATCTACAGAAGTGAAATCTAAATTTTGTATACTTTCTTTTGCTGCCCCTGTGAAGCCATGATCCAACTGATCAAACCCTATCAATGAAAGTTTCGCATCCAATTCAACTAGCTTGCGAATTACTTCTAGCTGTCTTGCATCTCCTCCTATGACAGCAATATGCATCTCAGTCAACATTCCCTAATTCACCTTCTTTTTCTGTCATTTATAAGAAAAGTGCCTACTTTTTCTTTTTCCTCCACATCATATGTAATGTACGAGTTTTAGGTGATTGAAAAACCAAAAGCACGTATGATTTATCCCGCTATTTATACACAGTTAGTCCTCACCTCAACATTTGGCATATGAGAGGACATTATACGAGAAATTGATTTCCGGTAAAAGCTCGATTCATGTGAGCTTTTACTCAGTGGAGAATGAACAAAAAAAGATGACCAAAATGGCCATCTTTCACTCCGAATTTGAACGATCTGTAATATCACAAAGGATTATATCATGCCCCACTTTCTTAATTTGACTCCACGTTACTCTTACTTCTTGGGGTTCCTTTTTAAAGCCTCCCCATTTTCCAGCTGGTATGATCAGAGCTTGTATTTGGCCATCCTTCTCATCAATCTCTAAATCCACATGGCCTAAAACCCCCATTTTTTCTGCTCTTTCTAAATTTACGATCTCTTTACCGCTTAATTCACTTAATCGCATACGCTCTCCCCCTACCGAAATTATGAATGTAAGTTATCCATAATTAGTACCTATTCTGTATATCCAAAAAAAATAACCGTATCTCATTTAAAAGAGATACGGTTATTTTTACATACTTCATATAAAGCAATTATAGTTTTATTCCTTTTGGAAGTTTTCCATCTGGACTAATTAATGCTGCAGAGAATTCATCTGTAAACATGTTACGAATTAACTCATCAACATTTGATTTCGTTACAGTGTTTACACTTTCAATAATCTCATCAAGTGAACGATGCTTACGAAGTAGTAATTCATTTTTACCATTGCGGCTCATACGACTATTCGTACTTTCTAAACTTAACATTAAGTTTCCTTTTAATTGCTCTTTACTATTAATAAGCTCTTTTTCTGTAATACCTGTATTTTTCAATGTTTCTAACGTTTCCTGCATTGTGTCATACAGTGTATCTAATTGTTGGCTACCTGTTCCTCCATACAGCGTTAACATACCTGTATCTTCATAAGAAGAATGGTAAGAAAATACTGAGTAAGCTAACCCACGTTGCTCACGTACTTCTTGGAATAAACGGCTACTCATACTACCGCCTAAAATGTTATTTAATACGATTAAGTTATAAATATCTTCGTGTCCCATTTGTAAGCCTTTATATCCTAAACATAAATGAGCTTGTTCTGTTTCCTTTTTACGTGCTACTTTATTAAAATGGAAAATTGGGCTATGTACTTGTTCACGGTTTGTTGTTCCTTCATAACTACCGAAATATTGCTCTACCGTTTGTAAGAAGGCTTCATCAATATTTCCTGCAACTGAAACAACGACATTTTCAGGTGTGTAATGATCCTTGATATATTGGCGTAGCGTATCACCTGTAAACGTATCAAGCGTTTCTTCTGTTCCTAAAATAGGATATCCAAGCGGATGCGTTTCATATGTCGCTTTCGTTAACATATCATGTACAATATCATCTGGAGCATCTTCGTACATTTTAATTTCTTCACATACGACATTCTTCTCTTTTTTCAGTTCTTCCTCATCAAATGTTGAATTAAAGAACATATCTGCTAATACATCTAAAGCATATTTAGCATGCTCATCTAGCACTTTTGCATAGTAACAAGTGTATTCTTTTGAAGTAAAAGCATTCACTTGCCCACCAATGCTATCAAATGATTCTGCAATTTCGCGTGCACTACGTGTTTCCGTCCCTTTAAAGAACATATGCTCTAAAAAGTGGGAAACCCCGTTATTTTTTTCATTTTCATTTCTTGATCCCGCATGGATCCAAATACCAATCGCAACCGATCTTACGGTTGGTATATTCTCCATAACGATTCTTACACCATTTTTACAAGTATATTTTTTAATCAAAAACTTTCCTCCTACTGCCAGTTTCTCTAAATAATTGCTATTATTTAATGATAACAAGTTTAAGGATGAATGTCATGCAAATGTATTTAATCCACACGTTTTTCATCCAGTAATTCTGTTATATTCCCTACTTTATATCCTTGTTCCTTCAATTTTGTAATCATTGTATCTAATGCTTCTGCTGTAGATGAAGTTGGATGCATTAATACGATAGCACCTGGATGTATTTTTCTCATTACTCTCTGCAATAGTACATCTGGATCAGGTCGTTTCCAATCAATTGTATCGACAGTCCACATGATCGTTCCCATTTGGAAATCATCAGCGATTTTAACGACTTCATCCCGAAAACTTCCACTCGGCGGTGCAAACCATCTCACCTTTTGATTCGTAGCAGCTTCAATCATTCGATTTGTTTTTTGTAACTGATCTCGTATTTCATCAGACGATAGCGTTTTCATATTAGGGTGTGTGTAAGAATGATTTCCAACTTCTTGATTTGCATCGACAATCATTTTTGCAAATCGCAAATTTTCTTTCACCCAGCGTCCTTCTAAAAAGAAAGTTGCCTTCACATCATGTTTTTTCAATATCTCTAATATACGCGGCAAATACTCGTTTCCCCATGCCACATTTATTGTTAATCCCACCATCTTTTTATTGGGATGTCCCCTATAAATTGGAGCTGGTGATAAATCTTTTAAGTGAACACTCGGTGATACTTCCTTGAATTCAAGATTTTTTTGATCAAATTTCTTCAGCTTCTTCATATTATTATAGGATGCTTCGATATCAACTTGTCTTCCATTATATCCCGGTGTTGCTTTCCATATTTTATCAATCATCGCATTTTGAGGTGCAATCTCATATTGTTTTGCATGTTTTTGAATTTCTTCATACAAGTTATCCTGTGCAAAAACGGAATAAGAGCCTACACTGACATATAAAAAGAATATACATATGTATGCCAATATACGAGCTTTCATATAAACCCTCCCATTAACTATATAAATACCTTTTTCTTCTTATCTTTGTTAATTTGAGCGTTATAATGAAAACTATACCTATACTGACATAAAAATATATATAAATCATATTTTTTACATAACAAAAAAAGCCAGTTCAACTGGCTTTTACTTATTGCTGCTCTTGTTTGTTTTCTTCTTTAGCAGCTTCTTTTTCTTGCTCTTCTTTTAGCAATACTTTTCTAGATAGATTCACACGACCTTGCTTGTCAATCTCGATAACTTTAACTGTAATTACATCACCGATCTTCACAACGTCTTCTACTTTACCTACACGCTCAAGTGCAAGTTCAGAAATGTGAACTAATCCATCTTTACCGCTGAATAGTTCAACGAAAGCACCGAATTTCTCAACACGTTTCACTTTTCCTTCGTAGATTTCACCTACTTGTACTTCGCGAACGATATCTTCGATAATTTTCTTAGCTTTGTCATTCATTTCTTGATTTATTGAAGAAATGAATACTGTACCATCTTGCTCGATGTCAATTTTAACGCCAGTTTCTTCAATAATTTTATTGATTTGTTTACCGCTCGGCCCAATAAC
Organism: Bacillus cereus group sp. BfR-BA-01379; assembly: GCF_022663605.1. NCBI lineage: Bacteria > Bacillati > Bacillota > Bacilli > Caryophanales > Bacillaceae > Bacillus > Bacillus cereus group sp. BfR-BA-01379. Next base: position 38,131 of record NZ_JAKUFT010000002.1, on the reverse strand, counting down.
GTCACGGATTTTATCTGGGTTAATTGTCATTGTAATAATCTTTGGAGCGTAAGCTGATAATTCAGTACGTGGCTCTGCAATAACAGATAACATATGATTTAGAATGTGCACACGACCAACTTTCGCTTGTTGTAATGCCTCTTCTAAAATTTCACGAGATAGACCATCAATTTTAATGTCCATTTGTAGTGCAGTAACACCTTTTGCTGTACCTGCTACTTTAAAGTCCATATCACCTAAATGATCTTCCATACCTTGAATATCAGATAAAATTGTGTAATGCTCACCAGTTTTAACTAGACCCATTGCAATACCTGCAACTGGAGCTTTAAGTGGAACACCAGCATCCATCATTGCTAAAGTACTACCACAAATACTTGCTTGTGAAGTAGAACCATTTGATTCTAAAACTTCAGATACAAGACGTACTGTATATGGGAAGTCTTTTTCAGATGGAATTACAGGCTCAAGAGCACGTTCTCCTAGTGCACCGTGACCAATTTCACGACGACCTGGTCCACGCATCGGTCTTGTTTCACCAACACTAAATGATGGGAAATTGTAATGGTGCATAAAGCGTTTTGATTCTTCTACACCAAGACCATCTAAGATTTGCACATCGCCTAATGCACCTAATGTACAAATACTTAATGCTTGTGTTTGTCCACGTGTGAACAAACCAGAACCGTGTGTACGAGATAAAATGCCAACTTCTGATGCTAATGGACGGATTTCGTCACCTTTACGGCCATCTGGGCGGATTTTTTCAACTGTAATAAGACGACGTACTTCTTCTTTTACAATTTTATATAAAATCTCATTTACTTGTCCTAATGTATCAGCGTCAGCTTCCTGCGCTTCGTAATGCTCAATTACACGCTTTTTCACTTCGTTAATTGCATCTTCACGTGCATGTTTCTCATGTACTTGAATTGCAGAATGCATATCCTTCTCAGACATTTCACGTACAGCTTGATTAAGATCAGCGTCAACTTCATAAAGTTTCACTTCTGATTTCTCTTTACCTACAGCTTGTACAATCTCTTCTTGGAATGCAATTAGACGTTTAATTTCGTCATGTCCAAACATAATTGCTTCTAACATCGTTTCTTCAGGCACTTGATCTGCTCCTGCTTCAACCATGTTAATTGCATCTTTCGTACCAGCTACAACAAGGTGAATATCACTTTGCTCTTGCTGTTCTACTGTTGGATTAATAACGAATTCGCCATTAATACGACCAACTGTTGCACCCGCGATTGGACCTTCAAATGGAATATCTGAAATCGATAACGCTAATGAAGAACCAAGCATAGCTGCCATTTCAGAAGAACAATCTTGATCAACACTCATTACAATGCTGACAACTTGTACTTCGTTACGGAAACCATCTGCGAAAAGTGGACGAATTGGACGGTCGATTAAACGACTTGCCAAAATTGCTTTTTCACTTGGACGACCTTCACGTTTAATGAAACCGCCAGGAATTTTTCCGACTGCATATAAACGCTCTTCATAGTTTACTGTAAGTGGGAAGAAATCTACATTTTTTGGTTCTTTTGATGCAGTTGCTGTAGATAGAACCGCTGTATCGCCATATCTTACTAATACTGCTCCGTTCGCTTGCTTCGCAAGCTGACTTGTTTCAACTGTTAGCTGACGACCAGCTAAATCTATCGAGAAGACTTGCTTTTCTTGACTCATTTAAGTACCCCTCTCAATTTAAAGTATTCAATTCTTCTATGTAAATGGATAGTATATCACAATATTCTACCTCTAGTATTACCGAAAATGAAGTAAGCTATAAAGGGTAGAAGATATATTTTTACCTAACAAAAAAGCGGGAATATTCCCGCTTCTTTGACTATCGACGTAAGCCAAGCTTTGTGATTAATTCACGGTAACGTGTGATATCGCTATTACGAAGGTAAGTTAGTAAGTTACGACGTTTACCAACCATCTTTAATAGACCACGACGTGAATGATGATCTTTCTTGTGAGTACGTAAGTGCTCGTTTAGAGTGTTAATTTGCTCCGTTAGGACAGCAATTTGAACCTCTGGAGAACCAGTATCAGTCTCATGAGTTCTAAATTGTGCAATGATTTCATTTTTACGCTCTTGTGTTAAAGCCATCCTATTTCACCTCCTATTAATTAAACCCCCAATTACCTAGCAAGCGTCGGTGAGTCGCAATGCCAAGCAATGGTTGTCATAAAGTACATAACATAGAATACTACTTTTCATTTGAAAAAGCAAGTATATTCTTTTCGTTCGCAAAATATTCTTGTGCTGTTTTCTTATCTTTTGCGATTTGTTCAACTAACTCATCGATGCCATTGAATTTCTTTTCTTCTCTTATACGCATATGCCACTCTACTGTAACATTTTGATCATATATGTCTTTGTTAAATTCAAATAAGTGCACTTCAATAGATAATTGACGCTCATCTTCTTTAAAAGTTGGTTTATATCCAATATTACATACACCATCGTACCATTCATCGTGAACCTTTAATCTCACTGCATAAACACCTACAGGTGGTAATAGATACTCATCACTTAAAGCTACATTTGCTGTAGGAAAACCAATTTGACGTCCACGTTTATCACCGTGTACAACCGTTCCCCCTACTGTATATGCTCTACCTAAAATAGATGGAATTTGTTCCATTTCGCCATTTCGAATTAACTTTCGTAATGCTGTAGAACTTACTTTCTCTTCTTGAAATTCAACTTTTTCAATCACAGTCTGTGTAAACTCCCCTCTTGCATGAAATGGTAAAGTCTCCATCTTTCCTTTTCCTAAACGTCCATATGAATAATCAAACCCTGCTACTACATGCTTTACATTTAAACCAATAATATAATCATCTACAAATTGTTGTGGCAATAAGCCTGCAAACGATTCATCAAATTTAATAACATATAATATATCGATCCCTAAGTTTTCGACTATTTTTTCTTTATCACACATTGGTGTAATATACTCCGCATGGGCTTCCTTTTTCCCTAAAACAACAGATGGGTGCGGATAAAATGTCATAACTGCACTTTTATATCCCCGTTCATCCGCTATTTGTTTCGCAGTTCGAATTACACATTGATGTCCTAAATGAATGCCATCAAAAAATCCTAATGCCATTACAGTCGGTGGTAATTCTAATTTATTTTGTTCATGTGGATGAGTTAAATGAATAAGTTTCACGCTTGAATTCACCTTTTTCTGTAATAATCCTTCCAATAATTCATTATAGCTTTAGTTCTTGATTATTCACAAGTACTTTCATCGGCTTTAGCATACCAGGGTGTTTGGGATGGTGCTCAAAAATTGCAAGGCATCGATCATTTTTATCAAATACTGTTATAAATGGTGCTGTTATTTGCAATTCATTTTTTAAGAACATACCATTCTTTATTTTCTCTGCTTGCTTTTCATCTACAACAATTTTCGGGAACTTACTTAATGCTTCATCAATTGAAATGAAGATAGACTCTACTGTTCCATTTTGCACGTTTTCTTCAATTTCTTCAAATGATATGCAATCTTCTAATAAAAATTCTCCAGAAGCTGTTCTTACAAGGTGAGACATATGTGATGGAAAACCAAGTTTTTCACCAATCATTACTGCTAACGTTCTTACATATGTTCCTTTACTACACGTTACACGGAAACGGAATGAAATATTTTCCCCCTCAAACACTTCACGGTCATCTAGTAATACAAATTCATGAATTGTAATTGTACGAACTGGACGTTCAACTTCTTGTCCTGCTCTTGCATATTCATATAATTTTTTTCCGTTAACTTTTACAGCTGAAAACATCGGAGGCATTTGTTCAATCGTACCTGTTAATGCAGCAAGAGCCCCTTCTACTTCCTTACGAGTAATAACGCGATTTACATGTTTCGTTTCAACAACTTCACCAGAAGCATCTTCAGTTGTGGTTGAAAATCCAAGTGTTACTTCACCTTCATATGTTTTCGTCTCACTTGTTAAAAATTGTGCAATCTTCGTTGCTCGTCCCACACAAATAGGTAATACTCCTGTTACATCTGGATCTAATGTTCCTGTATGACCAATTCGTTTCTCACGCAATATCTTTCTTAATTTAAATACACAATCATGTGATGTCATGCCTTTTGGCTTATGTAATAATACTACACCTTCCATATATGTTCACCTCATCATAATTCTTTCATAGTAATTATCCAAAATTTATTTTGCATTGAAAAAATGGATAGACAAATGTCTATCCATTATTCTTCACGTTTATCGTCTTTATTAATTTGATGTAAAAGTGTATCAATTCGATGACCATATCCAATAGACTCATCAAACTCAAAGGAAATTTCCGGTGTTTTACGAAGACGAATACGTTGGCCAATTTCTGAACGAATGAAGCCTTTTGCCTTCGCTAAACCTTTTAATGTACTTTCTTTCTGTTCTTCATCACCTAAAACAGAAATATATACTGTAGCAATTTGTAAATCTCCACTCACTTGTACATCTGTTACTGTAACAAATCCAACACGTGGATCTTTAATTTTACGACTGATGATGTCGCCTAATTCTTTTTTCATTTGCTCGCCTACACGGTTTGCACGTAATTTCATAACTCTTCACCTCATTCAATACCATTCCAATTGTGTTATTGTACGTTCAATTTCAGGAAATGAATCGATGTACTCGAGTACACGATTCATTTCTTTTTCACAAATAACACGATTAGAGGATACAGAAACAATTGCAATTTCTGTACGTTGCCATACATCTTGATGCCCTACTTCTGAAACAGCTACATTATAACGCTGCTTCACACGAGTTAGCACCCGTTGCAAAATTGCTCGTTTCTCTTTTAAAGAATGCACATCGTAAATCATACACTCGAATGAGAGTGAAGCGATAATCATCGCTTCACTTCTTCCATAATGTACGCTTCAATGATGTCCCCTTCTTTAAGATCATTATATCTCTCAATTGTAATACCACACTCATAGTTTTGTGCAACTTCTTTTACGTCGTCTTTGAAACGTTTTAACGTATCAAGTTGTCCTTCGAAAATTACTACGCCATCACGGATAATACGCACGCCACTATCACGTGTAATTTTACCGTCAATTACGTAACAACCTGCGATTGTTCCAACTTTTGTTACTTTGAATGTTTGGCGTACTTCCGCTTGACCGATTACTTTTTCTTCGAATTCTGGATCCAACATACCTTGCATTGCTGATTCGATTTCTTCGATTACTTTATAGATAATACGGTGTAAACGAACATCAACATTCTCTAATTCAGCTGTACGCTTCGCATTCACATCAGGGCGTACGTTAAATCCAATTACAATTGCATTAGATGCAGAAGCTAAAATAACATCAGATTCTGTAATCGCACCTACGCCTGTGTGGATAATTTTAACTTTAACACCTTCAACATCAATTTTACGAAGTGACGCTGCCATTGCTTCTACAGAACCTTGTACGTCTGCTTTCACAATTAAGTTAATTTCTTTTACATCGCCTTCTTGGATTTGTTGGAATAAATCTTCAAGGCTTAATTTAGATTTCTCACCACGTTGAGCAAGTAACGCTTCTTGTGCACGTGATTCACCGATTTGACGAGCTTTCTTCTCATCAGCGAATGCCATGAAACGATCTCCCGCTTGTGGTACTTCGTTTAAACCTGTAATTTCAACAGGAGTTGATGGTCCAGCAACTTTTACACGACGACCAATGTCACTTACCATTGCACGAACACGTCCGAATGAAGTACCAACAACGATTGGATCTCCAACTCGAAGTGTACCGTTTTGAACAAGTAATGTCGCGATAGTTCCTTTACCTTTATCAAGTTGTGCTTCAATTACAGTACCAGTTGCATAGCGGTTTGGATTTGCTTTATATTCTTCAACTTCACTTACAAGAAGAATCATTTCTAGTAAGTTGTCAATTCCTTCACCTTGAATTGCAGAAATTGGTACGAAAATTGTATCTCCGCCCCAAGCTTCTGGAACTAATTCATATTCTGTTAATTCTTGCATTACACGATCAGGATTTGCCGCTGGTTTATCCATTTTATTCACAGCTACAATAATTGGTACTCCAGCTGCTTTCGCATGGCTAATCGCTTCAACTGTTTGTGGCATAACACCGTCATCAGCTGCAACAACAAGGATTGTAATATCTGTTACTTGCGCACCACGAGCACGCATCGTTGTAAATGCCGCGTGACCAGGCGTATCTAAGAATGTAATCTTCTTGTCATTTACTTCAACTTGGTATGCACCAATATGCTGAGTGATTCCACCTGCTTCGCCTGCAGTTACTTTTGAATTACGGATAGAGTCAAGTAAAGTTGTTTTACCATGGTCAACGTGCCCCATAATTGTAACTACAGCTGGACGCTCTTTTAAGTTCTCTTCATCATCTTGCTCATCGATGAATGTTTCAAATTCAGTTTCACTTACAACTACTTCTTCTTCTACTTCAATACCATAATCAGTAGCAATTAACTCAATTGTATCTTTATCTAAGTCTTGGTTAATTGTTGCCATAATTCCAAGCATAAAGAGCTTCTTAATAATTTCAGACGGCTCTTTGCTTAATTTTTTAGCAAGCTCACCTACTGTAAGACTTCCAGAGAAAGTAACTTTATCTGGTGTTTCTACAGTTTGTGTTTGTTGTCTTCCAGCAAAGTTATCTTGACGTTTGTCTTCATTTCCTTTGCCTTTTTTCTTTTTCTTATTGCTGTTCTTTTTACTACGAACAACTTTTTCTTCTACTTCAAACTCATCTGCAACAGAAGGTTTTTCAGTTTGATACGCATTATCTAATTTATTTACTACTTCATCTTCTAACATTGTCATATGATTCGAAACCTCGATATTCATTTCTTTTAGTTTTGTCATAAGATCTTTACTTGAGATATTATGTTGTTTTGCATATTCATGCACTCGAATTTTACTCATACCTTCACCCCCGGTAATTTGTATCGAGCATGCTACGCAGCTTTTTCGCAAAGCCTTCATCTAACACAGCTACAACGACTCGCTCATCTCTCCCAATCGCATGCCCTAATTGTTGTCGATTTTCGACCTTTCTCATTGGTACGTTGTAATACGTCGTTTTATCCATGATGCGTTTTGTAGTATTTGCTGACGCATCTTCAGATAGCAATACAAGCTTTGCTTTGCCACTTCGTACTTCTTTTAAAACAAGTTCTTCACCCGAAATAATTTTCCGAGCCCGGTTTGCTAGTCCTAAAAACGATTTCCAATCGGACACTTATTTCGACTCCTTCTCAACAAGCTCAAGAAGCTCTTCGTATAGAGAACCGTCGATTTTCGCTTTTAGATGATGTTCCAAAATATTTTTCTTTTGGGCTTGAAGAATGCTATCTTTATCTTTTGATAAATAAGCACCTCGTCCTGATTTCTTTCCAGTTAAATCAATGGACACTTCTCCCTCTTTGGAACGAACAATGCGAACGAGCTCTCGTTTTGATTTCATTTCTTGCGTTGCAACACATTTTCGTAACGGAACTTTTCGATTGCTCATACTCATCACCTCTATTCGATTTCGTCTTCAACTGAATCGAATCCGAATGCGATTACGCTATCTTCTTCTGTTACAATACCAAGTTGTTTCGCATCAGACTCACTCTTAATATCAATTTTCCAACCTGTTAATTTAGCTGCAAGACGTGCATTTTGTCCACGCTTACCAATAGCTAATGACAGTTGGTGGTCTGGAACAACAACAGTTGTTGCTTTTTCTTCTTCATCTACAAGTACTTTAACAACTTGTGATGGGCTTAAAGCATTTGCAACATATTCTACTGGATCATTTGACCAGCGAACGATGTCAATCTTTTCGCCTTTTAGTTCGTCTACAATGCGTTGTACACGTTGTCCTTTTGGTCCTACACAAGAACCTACTGGATCAACATCAATGTTCTCTGCATGTACAGAAATTTTAGAACGATCGCCTGCTTCACGTGCTACAGAACGAATTTCAACAGTTCCATCATAAATTTCAGGAACTTCCATTTCGAATAAACGTTTTAAAAGACCAGGATGTGTACGTGATACGTAAATTTGTGGTCCTTTTGTTGTTTTTTCTACTTTCGTAATGAATACACGAATACGATCATGTGGTTTGTACTGTTCGTTTGGCATTTGCTCACTTACAGGTAATAAAGCTTCTACTTTCCCTAAGCTTACATAGATGAAACGAGCATCTTGACGTTGTACGATACCCACCATAATATCTTCTTCACGGTCACTAAACTCAGAGTAAATAACACCACGCTCTGCTTCACGCACTCGTTGTGTTACAACCTGTTTTGCAGTTTGTGCTGCAATACGACCGAAATCTTTTGGTGTTACTTCAATTTCTAGTACGTCACCATCTTGATAGTTTGGATTAATTTGTCTTGCTTCTTCAACAGAAATTTCAAGACGTGGATCAAACACATTATCAACAACGTCTTTACGTGCTAATACTTGAATTGTGCCCACTTCTGGGTTAAAGCTCACACGAACGTTTTGTGCTTGGTTAAAATTGCGTTTATAAGCAGAGATTAACGCTGCTTCAATCGCATCAATAATAATATCTTTGCTAATTCCTTTTTCTGACTCTAATACGAGCAAGGCATCTAACAACTCAGTGCTCATGAAGATCCCCCTTCTAACTAAAACGTAACAGCAAGTCGCGCATTTGCAACTTTGTCCATTGAAATTTGGATTTCTTTTTTACGTGTTTTAATTGTTAATAATAGTGTAATTGTAGTACCATCGTAGGAAAGTAGTTTTCCTTCAAACATTTTTTCACCATCAATCGGCTCATATGTTTTAATTGCCACTTGTTTTCCTACCGCTTGCTGGAAGTCTTTCTCTTTCTTTAATGGGCGTTCCGCTCCAGGAGATGATACATCCAAAAAGTAAAGATGAGGAATTGGATCCTCTTTATCTAAAGCTTCGCTTAAACGTTCACTTACCGCACCGCATTCTTCAATGTCGACTCCCTTTTCAGAATCGATGAATACGCGTAAGAACCAGTCTTGTCCTTCTTGCACATACTCTACATCTACAAGTTCAAGATTTAACTCTTCAACGATTGGCTGCGCAAATGCTTCTACTACTTCTGTGACTTTCTTATCCATAAACAGCCTCCTTCCTGCCGTCATGTACCATTTACAAGAAAAGACTCCGTCCATAAAACGGTTTATCTTATTCTTTCTCGTTAGCTAACAAAAGCCCCTGCCGTTAAGCAGGGAATATCTGTCTTAGTATTACCAAATTTAAGAAGTAAAACTTGTAACAAAATATGTATATACGACAGAAATTTCTTACCTCTCCACATCAATAAAACGTAGATAGTAACACGAAAGAGTGGGTTTCCCCACTCTTTTTTTTACACAATATACATGACATGGTTATCTCGGTTAATAGTATACCATAGCAAATGTTGATTTGCAAAGACTTTTCCTACCTACTAGAACAGTGATAACTGGTTTTGATCAGGTAGATCGCCTAAGCAACCTTGACTATCTAAATACTCAATAATTGTTTTCGAAACCTTACTGCGCTGCTGTAAATCTTCTTTTGATAAGAAATCTCCATTTTTACGTGCTTCTACAATACTTAAAGCGGCGTTTGTACCCAGTCCAGGCACTGCATTAAATGGAGGAATTAAAGAATCCCCATCAATAATAAATTCTGTTGCATGCGAACGGTATAAATCAACCTTTTGGAATGAGTATCCACGCTCACACATTTCAAGTGTCATTTCTAGTACTGTTAATAAACTTTTCTCTTTCGGCGCTGCATCCAAACCTTTTTGTGCAATTTCATCAATTTTTACACGTATAGATGCTGAGCCTTTCGCCATCGCCTCTACGTCAAAGTCATCTGCACGAACTGTAAAGTATGCCGCATAGAATAGAAGCGCGAAATGCACTTTAAAATATGCAATACGTACAGCCATAAGTACGTAAGCAGCCGCATGGGCTTTAGGGAACATGTACTTGATCTTCTTACATGAATCAATATACCAACCCGGTACATTATTACTTTTCATGTCCTCTTCCCATTCTTCTGGTACACCTTTACCTTTACGAACCGACTCCATGATTTTGAAGGCTAATGATGGGTCTAAACCTTGATAGATTAAATATACCATGATGTCATCACGACAACCGATAACTTCACTCAGCGTACATGTACCGTTATAAATTAACTCGTTTGCATTACCAAGCCATACATCCGTACCATGCGATAGTCCTGAAATTTGGACTAACTCAGAGAATGTCGTAGGCTTCGTCTCTTCTAACATCTGCCTTACGAATTTCGTACCAAACTCTGGTATACCAAGTGTACCTGTTTTACAGTTAATTTGTTCTTCCGTTACACCTAACGATTCAGGTCCTGAGAAAATTTTCATTACTTCCGGATCGTCTGTTGGGATTGTTTTCGGATCAATACCACTTAAATCTTGTAACATACGAATAACAGTTGGATCATCGTGTCCTAGTATATCAAGTTTCAATAAATTATCATGAATCGAGTGGAAATCAAAGTGTGTCGTTCTCCACTCAGCACCTATTGAATCTGCCGGGAACTGGATTGGTGAAAAATCAAAAATATCCATGTAATCAGGCACAACGATAATACCACCTGGATGCTGTCCAGTCGTACGTTTTACACCGGTACATCCTGATACTAAGCGGTCAATCTCTGCATTTCGAATCGTTAAGTTATGATCATTTGCATAACCTTTTACATACCCATAAGCGGTTTTTTCCGCAACTGTACCTATTGTACCCGCACGGTAGACATAATCTTCACCGAACAGTACTTTCGTATAGTTATGGGCACGTGGTTGGTATTCCCCGGAGAAGTTCAAGTCGATATCGGGTACCTTATCTCCTTTAAATCCAAGGAACGTTTCGAACGGAATATCATGTCCATCTTTCACGTATGGAACATTACATGCAGGACATTCTTTATCCGGCAAGTCAAAACCAGAACCTACAGAACCATCATTAAAGAATTCTGATTGCTTACACTTCGGACATACATAGTGTGGTGGTAATGGGTTTACTTCTGTAATTTCCATCATCGTTGCAACGAATGAAGAACCTACCGATCCACGCGAACCTACTAGATATCCGTCTACTAACGATTTTTTCACAAGCTTATGTGAAATTAAATAAATTACGGCGAATCCATGCCCAATAATACTTTTTAATTCTTTTTCTAAACGCGCTTCTACAATTTCAGGTAACTCTTCACCATAAATGCTACGCGCCATTTTATAACTCATATCACGCGTTTCATCATCTGCACCCTCAATTTTCGGTGTATATAGATCATCTTTTACTGGATGAACATCACCAATTAATGATGCAACCTTTTGTGTATTCGTTACAACAATTTCTTTCGCAACGTCTTCACCTAAGAATGAAAAACACTCTAACATTTCATCCGTTGTACGGAAATGTACAGGCGGTAATGAATGTCGGTTTAACGGATTGGCTCCACCCTGCGAACTAACTAAAATTTTGCGATACATTCCATCCTCTGGATCTAAATAATGCACGTTTCCTGTAGCAACAACTGGTTTATCTAACGTCTCACCAAGTTTTACTAAATTAGAAATGATTGTTTTTAATTGTCCCTCATCTCGAACAAGTTCACGCTCTACTAAATGACGTAACACCTCTGGAGGCATTACTTCAATGTAATCATAGAACTGCGCAATTTCTTCTACCTCTTCAGGAGCTTTTTGCATCATCGCCTCAAACACTTCACCTTTATCACAAGCCGTTCCTACTAAAATTCCTTCACGATATTTTTTTAATAGTGACCTTGGTACTCGTGGTACTCGGTAAAAGTAATTTAGGTGAGAATAGGAAACAAGTTTATATAAATTTTTCAATCCTACATCTGATGTGGCAAGTAACGTCATATGACTTGGGCGTCCACGCTTATACGCATCCCCTTGCCCCATGCTATCATTTAATTGATCGTGATATTCAAATCCCTTTTCAATCACATCTTTTAACATTTTCACAAGTAAGTATCCCGTTGCTTCTGTATCATAAATCGCACGGTGATGTTGCGTTAATTCAATATCAAGCTTTTTACACATCGTATTTAATCGATGGTTTTTCATTTCTGGGAATAAGAATCTTGCAAGTTCTAACGTATCAATAACAGGATTATTCGTTTTTTCTAGTCCAGCCTTTTTAAAACCTACGTTAATAAAGCCCATATCAAAACTTGCGTTATGAGCAACAAGTGTATGGTCGCCCATCCATTCTTCAAACTTTTTAAACACTTCGTCCACTTCTGGTGCATCCGTTAACATATCATCTGTAATACCTGTTAATTCAATAATCGTCGCAGATAATGGTTGATGTGGATTTGCGAAAGATTCAAAGCGGTCAATAATTTCGCCGCCTTTTACTTTTACAGCCGCTAACTCGATAACAGTATCGTATACAGCTGATAAACCTGTCGTCTCAACGTCGAAAACAACATACGTTTCCTCTGCAAGTAAACGATGCGCTTCGTTATATGCAATCGGTACACCATCATTAACTAAATTCGCTTCTACACCATATATAACTTTGACCCCAGCCTTTTTACCCGCAGAATATGCCTCTGGGAAAGACTGTGCAACAGCATGGTCTGTAACAGCAATTGCCTCATGTCCCCATTTACCTGCTTGGGCAACAAGTCGAGAAACAGGCGTAACAGCGTCCATTTGGCTCATCGGTGTGTGAAGATGCAGCTCTACACGTTTTTCACCTTCTGGCGCTTTATCTTTACGAGACGGTCCTGTTATTTCATTAATATCATTTGCAATCATTACTAAATCTCGAACAAATGTATCATTTTGAACAGAACCACGCGCTTTCACCCACATTCCTTTTTTCAAGGATTGCAGCATAGGAATATCTTCTTTATCACGTGAGAACATTTTGATCATAATTGAATCCGTATAATCTGTTATTTTTAGCGTTAATAACGTACGGCCACTACGAAGCTCTTTCGTTTCTACATGGAAGACATACCCTTGAACTGTTTTTCTTCTTTCTTCATCTTGAATTTCTCGCATCGGTGTAATCTCTTCGTCTGGCTTAATAAGATACCCAAGCACAACCGGTCCTTCATGCACAACGCTACTTTCTTCAGCTTGCTTCTTCGCCATTTCTTCCATAGCTTGTATAACACGTTCACGGTCTTCTTGCTGCGTTTGTTCACGAAACTTTTGCATTTCTTCTGTATTTTGCTGTATATGTGTGTCTAACTGAAAACGCGGGAATCCAAAAGCTTCGTATTGATCCCCTACTGGTTTCGCAACGTTTTTCTTTAAAGCAGTAGATTCCAGCTCGTTATTCACATTTATTAGCAACTTCACTCCATTCACCTGCGGAAGCTGCTTCTTTAAGTAAGCAAACATAGGTGAAAATGTAATTCGTTCCGTACAAAGCGGCCAATACGCCCTCACTTCTTCTTCTGTAAATTGTTTATTCTCTGTTTCTAATGCAAATGTTGTTCTTGCAATATGAGAAAATGATTGCTTAAGCTTTGTTTCTAGCAATTCATATAATTCTGTAGGCAAAATACGTGGCACTTGTAAATCAAAATGCCAACTTTTATTCGCTTTATCAATAACGAGCCTTTCAATACCACCGCCTTGTAAATATTGATTTATAAGGTCATCTGGTATTTGCAACTGCTGGAGCAAAATTTGAAATCGCTCTTTTTGTTCATTTGTTAAAGACATAAGCACTCTCCTTCCATTTGCTATTATAAATTGAAACGTACTACAAAGAAAGATTTCTCCCTTCTTCTTTTACAAAATACGTTTACAAAGAAAGAGAAGGTACCTCATTACGAGGTACCCCTTCTTATTTTAAAATATTTGCAATATATGTTTGAAGTTCTTCTACTTTCACTTCTTCAGACTCGCCTGTAGCACGTACTTTCACTTCTACAATACCTTCGTCTGCTTTTTTACCAACTGTCACGCGAACTGGAAGGCCGAATAAATCTGCATCTGCAAATTTAACACCTGCACGTTCTGCACGATCATCTAGTAACACTTCATATCCTTGTTCTTGTAATGAGTTGTATATGTTTTCACCCATTTCACGTTGTGCATCAGATTTCATATTTACTGGAATTACATGCACATGGAATGGTGCTACAGCTTTTGGCCAAACTAGACCGTTCTCATCATTAAACTGCTCTGCGATTGCTGCCACTGTACGAGATACACCGATACCGTAACAACCCATAATAAGTGGTTGTGTTTTTCCGTTTTCATCTAGGAATGTTGCGTTCATTGCTTCACTATAACGTGTTCCTAATTTGAATACATGACCAACTTCAATTCCGCGTGCGAAAAGAATTGTTCCGTTTCCGTCCGGAGATTGGTCTCCTTCTTGAATGAAGCGTAAATCTGTATATTGACTTACTTTAAAGTCACGTTCTGGATTTACATTTACATAATGGAATCCTTCTTCGTTCGCTCCTGAACATCCGTTAACAATTGATGCTACAGCATGGTCAGCGATAATTTCGATGTCACCTGTTACACCAATCGGTCCTAATGAACCAACTTCACAATGTAATAGTTCTTTCACTTCTTCATGAGAAGCAAGCTCAACAACTGAAGCACCGTATACATTTTTCACTTTTACATCGTTGACTTCATGATCACCACGAACAAGTACAACTACTAATTTCTCATCTACTTTAAATACCATAGACTTAATACAATTGTCAGCTTCAATGTTTAAGAATGCAGATACTTCTTCAATTGCTTTTTGATCCGGTGTTGCTACTTTTTCAAGTGCCTTTTCTGCTTCGTCACTCTTCGTATACGTAGCTACAACAGGAGCCATTTCGATGTTCGCTGCATAATCCGATGTATCAGAGTATGCAATTGTATCTTCACCAACATCAGACAATACCATAAATTCATGTGTATCTTTTCCGCCCATTGCCCCAGAGTCAGCAATAACCGCACGGAAATTCAAGCCACAACGAGCAAAAATATTAGAGTATGCTTTGTATAAACGATCATACACTTCATCTAAGCTCTCTTGTGTAGCATGGAAAGAGTATGCATCTTTCATTAGGAACTCTCTTCCACGTAATAAACCGAAACGAGGTCTTTGTTCATCACGGAATTTTGTTTGAATTTGGTATAATGTTAACGGTAATTTTTTATATGACTTCACTTCATCACGTACAAGATCTGTAATTACTTCCTCGTGTGTCGCTCCTAATGCGAATTCACGAGCGTTACGATCCTTCATACGCATTAATTCAGATCCGTAAGAATACCAACGGCCTGATTCTTGCCATAATTCTGCAGCTTGCATTGCTGGCATTAATAATTCTACAGCACCTGCGCGCTCCATTTCTTCTCGAACGATACGTTCTACTTTGTGTAGTACTTTTAAACCAAATGGTAGAAAACTATAAATACCAGAAGCATTTTGACGCATAAAACCTGCACGAAGTAATAACTGATGACTCTTAATCTCCGCATCAGCTGGAACTTCACGTAATGTAGGACTGAATACCATACTTTGTTTCATTTATTCGCACCTCTTCATTTTACTCTTATACGCAGTAAAACCCCTCACCTCGAGTTAGGTGAGGGATTTTATTCTACGATCTCTATTTCATTATAAGTTTCACTTTATTTTACAAGAAAAACTTACGAATGTCATTCCAAGTTACAACTAACATTAGTAACATTAATAATGCAAAACCAATAAAGTGAACCATACCTTCTTTTTGGCGGTCAATTGGTTTCCCTCGTAACCCTTCAATTAAGAAGAAGAACAAACGTCCACCGTCTAAAGCAGGGACTGGTAGTAAATTAAATAAACCAAGGTTAATACTTAAAACTGCTGCTAAACTTAATACACGTGTAAATCCATAATCTACAACTTGATCTGTTAGATTATAAATCCCTACTGGACCTGACAACTCATTAATAGAGAATTGACCAGTTACTAATTTCACAAGAGACTCAAAAATTAGTTTCGTCCATTGGTAAGTTTGTTCAAAACCTGATTTAATAGAACCCATTACTGTTTTCTCTACTGGAGAGTAAACACCAATTCTACCAACTTCTTCTTTACCTTCTTTATCGAGCGTTGGCGTTACTTTTACATTAAACTGTTCACTATCACGCTTTACTTGTAACGTAATTTCTTTATTTGGGTTTTCACGTACAATAGAAACAACATCTTTCCATGTACTTGTGTTCTTCCCATCGATTGCTTGAATTGTATCATTTTCTTTTAATCCAGCTTGCTGTGCTGCACTATTCTCCATCACTTTTCCGACCATTGGCTTGTCAACAGGAACACCTTGTACAAATCCAAGAATCACAAAAATAACAAATGCTAAAATGAAGTTCATTGCAGGACCTGCAAAGATTGTTAAAGCACGTTGACCCAATTTCTTAGAGCCGAACTGCCTATTATACGGAGCAATTTGAATTTCTTCACCTGCAGTAATGATACGAGCCTTTTCATTCACTCGGAATGTTTGAAGCTCTTCCTCGTACTCTTCATAGCCCGAAATTGTTAAATTATGCTCTAAATCAGCTTGTTCGACTTCAATGACACGAACATTTGGGTACTTTTCATATCCATCAAAAACTAATTTCGCAACTTCGTCTTTTTCATTTAATACAAGGCCAACCTTTTTCCCAGGCTTTAACTCAACTGTGTCTGCATCCTCGCCAGCCATTCTTACATAGCCACCAAGGGGCAGTAATCGAATCGTATACACCGTTTCATTCTTTTCAAATGAGAATATTTTCGGACCAAAACCAATCGCAAACTCACGGCATAAAATACCTGCTCTTTTTGCGAAATATAGATGCCCTAGCTCATGGAAAAATACGAGTGCACCGAAAATTAATATAAAGGCAATCGCTGTATTCAATTCCATAACCACCTTTGCTAAATTTGTTCCATCACAAACCGTCTTGTGGCTGCATCAATTTCCAGAATTTCCTCTAAGCTCGGACGTGCAATGACATTGTGATGGTTCATTGCTTTTTCAATGAGGTCTTCCACTGTTAAGAAACCAATTCTCTTTTGTAAAAAAGCTTCAACAGCTACTTCATTCGCTGCATTCATTACAGCTGGCATACTTCCACCTGCTTTTCCAGCTTCATACGCAAAACGTAGGCAACGGAATCGTTCTTGGTTCATTTCCTCAAAATGCAACGTTCCTATTTCCCATAAATTTAACTGTTTTGTGTCTGAAAGAGGCAATCGATCAGGATATGTAAGTGCGTATTGAATTGGTACTCGCATATCAGGTGAGCCAAGCTGTGCCATTACACTACGATCTTCAAATTCAACCATAGAATGGATAATACTTTCTTTATGTAAAACAACATCGATTTGCTCATAAGGGATACCAAAAAGCCAATGTGCTTCAATTACTTCTAGCCCCTTATTCATCATTGTAGCAGAATCAATTGTAATTTTCGAACCCATTGACCAGTTTGGATGTCGAAGCGCATCTTCTACGGTCACATGATGCAATTCATCTCTCGTTTTATCACGGAAACTTCCACCAGAAGCAGTAATAACCAGTCGAGAAATTCTTTTTTCATTTTCACCATTCAAACATTGAAAAATAGCTGAATGTTCACTATCTACTGGAAGTAACGAAACATTATGTTTTCGCGCTGCTTCCATTACAAGATGCCCTGCAGTTACTAATGTTTCTTTATTTGCAATTCCAATTGTTTTTTTCGCCTCAATTGCACGAAGTGTTGGTAACAACCCTACGCTACCTACAACAGCATTTACTACAATCTCCGCATCTGGATGTAATGCTACTTCTAAAAGCCCTTCACTACCATATACAATTTTTGTATTACCAGAGACAGCTTGTAATTTTAAAACATCTTCCTCTCTTTGCACAGAGACGATTTGCGGAGAAAATTCTTGAATTACCTTTACTGCGTAGTCAATATTTTTCCCTACAGAAAAAGCAACGAGACGGAATTGGTCTGGGTGCGAGCGTAATACATCTAAAGTTTGTGTACCAATTGATCCGCTTGCACCTAATAAACTAATGTTTTTCATGACTCCAACCCCTCGTTCATTTATTAATTATATTGTAATAAGAAGTAGAGAATTGGTAAAACAAATAACCAACTATCTGTTCGATCTAATATACCGCCATGCCCAGGTAAAATTGTACCTGAATCCTTTACGCCATAATGACGTTTAAATGCAGATTGTACTAAATCGCCAATTTGTCCAAAAATAGAAATGATAATTGTCAACACAATTAAAATCCCTACATTAGCCTCAACTGGGAAGAACATATTATAAACAACTGCCACAACAATTCCACAAACGATGCCACCTAATGAACCTTCAATCGTTTTATTAGGACTAATTTCTGGCCATAATTTTCTTTTTCCTAATGCTTTTCCTACGAAATATGCGCCTGAATCAGTAGCCCATATAACAAATAATGCACAAAACACATATTTAATTCCCAATATTCTCGTTTCATTCAAATATAGGAATCCCATTCCAACATATGCTGTTGCCATTAGCAAAAATGAAGCATTGTCAAAAGTAAATGTATTCTTAGAAAGGACTGTATATGATAAAAGTAATAAAACAATCACAAATGTGATTTCTAATTTACCTAATCCAATCTGCGTAAACAGTTCTGATGCACTACTTGGAATTAAAATAATCCATAATAATACTGCCGCTAAAACTGTTGGTACTGAAATAAGCGTAAGCTTATTCATACGAATTAATTCATATAAACCTATAGAAGCAAGTGCATACACTAAAACCGTAAAAGGCACGCCACCGTAAATTACGATGGGAATGAATAGCGCGGCAGCAACCACTCCAGTAATAATTCTCTGTTTCACTACCAAACCCTCTCTTTCTACACGCCTCCGAATCTGCGCCCTCTATGCTGAAAGTCTGTAATCGCATTTAGCAAATGTTCCTCGGTAAAATCTGGCCAATACACATCTGTAAACCAAAATTCCGAATATGCAATTTGCCATAACATGAAATTACTAATACGTAGCTCACCGCTCGTACGGATTAACAACTCTGGGTCAGGTAAAGAACTCGTCATTAAATAGGAAGAAAGCATTTCTTCACTTACATCTTCAACGCGAATTTTTCCTTCCTCACTATCTTTCACCATATGTTGCACAGCAGAAACGATTTCATCTCGACTTCCATAGTTTAACGCGAAATTAAGAATTAATCCCGTATTCTCTTTCGTATCTTCCATGGCCTTCTCCATCGCTCTGCGTGTATGCGTAGGAAGACGATCTTGTTGTCCTATTACTCGGACTTGTACGTTCTCTTCAATCAATTCTGGTAAAAATGTACCCAAAAATTCTTCTGGAAGCCTCATTAAATAGTCAACTTCCTTTTTCGGTCTTTTCCAGTTCTCAGTCGAAAAAGCATAAAGAGTTAATACTTTAACATTAAGTTTGCTTGCAAATTTTGTAATTTTCTTTACAACTTGCATGCCTTCATGATGTCCCGCAATACGAGGCATCGCTCTCCTCTTTGCCCATCTACCATTACCATCCATAATGATGGCAATATGTTCTGGGATGTATCCTTTTTTCACTTCTTCAACGAGATGATCAAACGATGCGTCCTTTTTACTTTTAAAAAAAGGAAAATTTTTAAACATCATTCATACCCTCCAGCAAGCAGACATATGCCTAAAAGTGTAAAAAGACCCCCTTAAGAAGAGGGTCATATTTGCGAAGATATCGCTATTACACTTCCATGATTTCTTTTTCTTTGTTTTTTGCGATTTCATCAACTTTTGCGATATATTTATCTGTTTCTTTTTGGATATCTTCAGTATATCCTCTTAAATCATCTTCTGTAATCTCGCCAGCTTTTTCAAGCTTCTTAAGATCATCGTTACCGTCACGACGTACGTTACGAACAGCAACTTTCGCTTCTTCAGCATATTTTTTCACAACTTTAACAAGATCACGACGACGCTCTTCTGTTAATGCAGGGAATGCAATACGAATTACAGTTCCATCATTAGAAGGGTTTAAGCCTAAATCTGCTTTTAAAATTGCTTTTTCGATATCACCGATAGAAGTTTTATCATAAGGTTGAATTACAAGTAAACGTGCTTCTGGAACTGTAATGTTCGCTAATTGCACAACAGGTGTTGGTGCACCATAGTAATCAACTTGTACCTTATCTAATACAGACGAGCTTGCACGACCTGCGCGAACTGTTGCCAATTCACGAGAGTAAGCAGCAACTGCTTTTTCCATTTTTTCATTTGAAGACTTCAATACTTGTTGTCCCATATTTATTTCCCCCTTACAACTGTTCCGATATTTTCGCCTAAAACGGCACGTTTAATGTTACCTTTTTCCATAACAGAGAATACAATTAATGGAATATCATTGTCCATACATAAAGAAGAAGCTGTTGAATCCATTACACCTAAACCTTCTTTTAATACATCTAAGTAAGTAAGTGTTTCGTATTTCGTAGCTGTTGGGTCAAGAGATGGATCTGCATTATATACGCCATCCACATTGTTTTTCGCCATTAAGATAACGTCTGCTTCGATTTCCGCTGCACGTAGTGCTGCTGTTGTATCTGTAGAGAAATATGGGTTACCTGTACCTGCTGCAAAGATCACAACACGTTTTTTCTCTAGATGACGAACTGCTTTACGACGAATGTAAGGCTCTGCTACTTGACGCATTTCGATTGAAGTTTGAACACGAGTTTGAATTCCAATGTTCTCCAGGCTATCTTGAAGAGCTAATGAGTTCATAACTGTTGCTAACATACCCATGTAATCCGCTCCAGCACGATCCATTCCCATTTCACTTCCGATTTTTCCACGCCAAATGTTTCCGCCACCAACAACAACAGCAACTTCTACATCAAGTTCTGCAATTTCTTTTACTTGTTCCGCAACTGATTTAATAACAGATGGGTTAATTCCAAATCCTTGTTCGCCAGCTAACGCTTCTCCGCTTAGCTTTAATACGACACGATTATATTTCGGTTTACTCATAATGAACCTCCAATTGCTTACATCTTTATTTTAAAAAAGGGAACACAATGTGTTCCCTAATCTGTATTAGTTACTACCTTTTACTTGGTTCATTACTTCTTCAGCAAAGTTGTCTTCGCGTTTTTCGATACCTTCACCAACAGCGTAGCGAACGAATCCTTTTAATGTTCCGCCTTTAGACTCAACGAACTGACGAACTTTCATATCAGGGTTTTTAACGAATGCTTGGTCAAGTAAGCAAATTTCTTCGAAGAATTTGCCAAGACGGCCTTCAACCATTTTTGCAACGATTTTTTCAGGCTTGCCTTCGTTTAAAGCTTGTTGTGTTAATACTTGACGCTCATGCTCAACTTCTTCAGCTGTTACAGCATCGCGGTCGATGTATTTAGGGTTAACTGCTGCGATGTGCATTGCTACATCTTTAGCAGCAGCTTCGTCAGTAGAACCTTCAAGAACTGTTAATACACCAATACGTCCACCCATGTGTAGGTAAGCGCCGAATGCATCAGCATCAGTTTTTGTTACGATTTCGAAACGACGAAGTGTAAGTTTTTCACCAATTTTAGCAATTGCTTCGTTGATGTGCTCTTCTACTGTTTTGCCGCCTTCGATTGTTTGAGCCATAGCTTCTTCAATGTTAGCTGGTTTGTTAGCTAATAAGTGAGCAGCTAATTCTTTAATTAATGCTTGGAAACCTTCGTTTTTCGCAACGAAATCAGTTTCAGAGTTTAATTCTAAGATTAAACCTTCGTTACCGTTTGTTTCGATGAAAGTTAAACCTTCAGCAGCGATGCGGTCTGCTTTTTTAGCAGCTTTCGCAATACCTTTTTCACGTAAGAAGTCAATTGCCTTCTCCATGTCGCCATTAGTTTCAGTTAAAGCTTTTTTGCAGTCCATCATACCTGCGCCAGTTTTTTCACGTAATTCTTTTACCATTTGTGCAGTGATTGCCATACTATTCATCCTCCTAAAATATGTATTTATACTTTTTATAAAGGTGTTTATACCTTAAAAAAGGTGATAAAAGGCCGAACCCCTTATCACCTTTCCAACTTTGTTACGCAGTAACAGTTTCTTCACCTTGTTTTGCTTCAAGGATCGCGTCTGCCATTTTAGATGTAAGAAGTTTTACAGCACGAATTGCATCATCGTTTGCTGGGATAACGTGATCGATTTCGTCTGGATCACAGTTTGTATCAACGATACCGATGATTGGAATGTGTAATTTGCGTGCTTCAGCAACTGCAATACGCTCTTTACGAGGGTCTACTACGAATAATGCACTTGGAAGACCTTTCATATCTTTAATACCGCCTAAGAATTTCTCAAGACGCTCTAACTCTTTTTTAAGTTGAACAACTTCTTTCTTAGGAAGTACTTCGAAAGTACCATCTTCTTGCATTCTTTCGATGTCTTTAAGACGCTTGATACGTTTTTGGATTGTTTGGAAGTTTGTTAAAGTTCCACCTAACCAGCGTTGGTTAACGAAGTACATACCAGCACGAGTTGCTTCTTCTTTAATAGCTTCTTGTGCTTGTTTTTTAGTACCTACGAATAAGATGTCTCCACCTTCAGCAGCGATGTCGCGCATCGTTCTGTAAGCTTCCTCAACTTTTTTCACAGTTTTTTGTAAGTCGATGATGTAGATACCGTTACGCTCTGTGAAAATGTAACGCTTCATTTTTGGGTTCCAACGACGAGTTTGATGTCCGAAATGAACACCAGCTTCAAGCAATTGCTTCATAGAAATTACTGACATAATATAGTTCCTCCTAAATGGTTTTTGATATCCTCCGTTTACTTCATCTCTAAGCGAAACTACAAACGTAGCACCAACACTTAAATCAGTAAACGTGTGTACTTTGTACTGACACCACTGCCTACTATATCATACTGAAATATTACAATCAAGTCGAAAATGCGAACAATGTAAAACTTTCTTTGTTCACACTCGAATTCTAGTATTACCAACCTGTATTTCTTTTAAGCAAAAAAATGAAATTCAATTCATAGCTTTTCCGAAAAATATGATTATGACGCTATTTGCAAACAACATTAATCTTTTATACACAAAAAACTCTCCTCAAAAAATGAGGAGAGTTTTATAAATTAGTTTGTTTTTAATTTAGCAAGTTCCTGTAGAAACTTGTCGTTTAGCACTTTAATGTATGTTCCTTTCATACCTAAAGAGCGAGACTCAATAACACCAGCACTCTCTAATTTACGAAGTGCATTTACGATTACAGAACGAGTAATTCCTACGCGATCAGCAATTTTACTTGCAACAAGTAAACCTTCTGTTCCATTTAATTCTTCGAAGATATGCTCGATTGCTTCTAACTCACTGTAAGATAATGAGCTAATCGCCATTTGAACAACAGCTTTACTACGTGCTTCCTCTTCGATTTCTTCTGCTTTTTCACGTAAGATTTCCATACCTACTACAGTTGAACTGTATTCAGCAAGGATTAAATCATCGTCTAAGAACTCTTGACCAAGACGAGCTAATACTAATGTACCTAGACGCTCACCGCCACCAACGATTGGTACGATTGTAGTTAAACCTTGACCGAATAATTCTCTATTTTCTACCGGGAATGCTGTGTAAGCACTGTTTACATCTAAGTTAGAAGATGTTTCTGTAATGTTGAATAAGCTTTGTGTGTATTCTTCCGGGAATTGACGCTCAGCAAGCATTTGTTTCATACGCTCGTTCTCAATTTGTTGGTGAATTGCATAACCTAGTAATTTACCACGACGGCTTACTACGAATACGTTCGCTTCGATTACTTCACACATTGTATCAGACATTTCTCTAAAGTTTACAGGCTTTCCTGCTGCGCTCTGTAATAACGCATTTAATTTTCTTGTTTTTGCTAATAATTCCATTTCAAAAGTTCCTCCTACATGTTACTCACATATTTTTTCATCACTTGGAAACTAGGGCGAGTCACCTGATGACACTATTACAAAATAAACTGGCTCACATCTTTATTTTTAGCAATCGTTGCTAATTTCTCCTCAACGTATTGAGGTGTTATCGTTATTTTCTCTAACGTAATTTCAGATGCTTCAAACGATAAATCTTCAAGGAGCTTCTCCATAATCGTATGAAGTCTTCTTGCTCCAATATTATCTGTATCCTGATTAACTTGATAAGCAATCTCAGCAATCTTACGAATAGCTTCGTCTGAAAATTCAATTTCTATACCTTCAGTCGCTAATAAAGCCATATATTGTTTAATTAACGCATTGTCAGGCTCGATTAATATTTTAACAAAATCATCTGTCGATAATTTTGTTAATTCTACTCGAATCGGAAATCTCCCTTGCAGTTCCGGAATTAAATCCGACGGTTTAGACATATGAAACGCTCCAGCTGCAACGAATAAAATATAATCCGTTTTTACTGATCCGTATTTTGTCGCAACATTCGACCCTTCTACAATCGGCAGAATGTCACGTTGCACACCTTCACGTGATACATCTACGCTATTCGACTGCTTACCAGCAATTTTGTCAATTTCATCGATAAAAATAATCCCGAGCTGTTCAGCACGATAAACAGCCTCTTGTGTAACTTCATCCATATCAATTAAGCGCTGTGCTTCCTCATTTGTCAAGAGTTTTCTTGCTTCTTTTACAGAAAGTTTACGTTTTTTTGTTTTTTTCGGCATAAAACTTCCTAATGCATCTTGGAAATTCATCCCCATTTGTTCCATGCCAGTTCCTTGTAACATATCGAACATGGAAGACTGTTGCTCAGTCACTTCAATCGATACAATTTCATCTTCAAGAAGTCCTGCAGCAAGCTTTCTTTCCACATCTTGACGTTTCTTTTCGATTTCAACATCTTCCTGTGCATCAGATGTTTGATTCGAATTTTGAGCACCACCAAATAGCATTTCTAATGGGTTTTTAAATCCAGATTGTTTCTCCGGACTCGGCACTAAAATTTCAACAAGACGTTGGTTCGCTTGTTCTTCCGCTTTGTCTTGTACTTTAATTACCATTTCTTCTTTCACGATACGAACTGACGTTTCCACAAGGTCACGTACCATCGATTCTACATCTCTACCTACATATCCAACTTCTGTAAATTTGGTAGCTTCAACCTTAATAAAAGGTGCTCCAACGAGTTTCGCCATTCGTCGTGCTACCTCTGTTTTACCAACACCCGTTGGTCCAATCATTAAAATATTTTTAGGCGCAATTTCATCACGTAGATTTTCAGCTAATTTACTTCGACGATATCGATTTCTTAAAGCTACAGCAACCGCTTTCTTCGCATCTTTTTGACCGATAATGTATTGATCTAATTTTTCCACAATTTGACGCGGAGTAAAATGTAAATGCATATAAAATGCCTCCCTTACGATTCTACAATTCTTCCACAATTATATTGTGGTTTGTATAAACACAAATATCGCCAGCAATGTCTAAACTCGCTTTCGCAATTTGCTTCGCTGTTAAATGTTCACTTGCATATTGCTTTAAAGCACGACCTGCAGAAAGCGCATAATTCCCGCCAGATCCAATCGCTAAAATACCATCATCCGGTTCGATTACTTCTCCTGTACCTGAAACAAGAAGCATAGTTGTTTTATCCATGACAATGAGCATCGCTTCTAGTTGACGTAACATTTTGTCGCCACGCCATTGTTTTGCCATCTCAACTGCAGCACGCTGCAAGTTCCCATTGTACTCTTCTAATTTCCCTTCAAACATTTCAAAAAGAGTAAATGCGTCAGCAACGGAACCTGCAAAACCAGCTAAAACTTTCCCTTGGAAAAGTTTACGGACTTTACGAGCTGTATGTTTCATTACAACTGCATTTCCCATCGTCACCTGGCCATCTCCAGCCATTGCACATTCTCCATTATGATGAACTGCAAATATCGTTGTAGCGTGGAAATTTCCCATAGAAAAAACTCCTTTATATGTTTTTATAGCTTTAAAAGCAATTTATGCCCGTGGGTGATGCTTCATGTAGACCGAACGCAATCTTTCTTTAGAGACATGCGTATAAATTTGTGTCGTCGACAAATTCTCATGACCGAGTAGCTCCTGTACAGTACGTAAATCTGCCCCTTCATCTAACATGTGTGTAGCAAATGTATGCCTTAACATATGGGGACTTATCCGCATTGTCAGCGAAGCTTTCTTAATGAGTTCGTTTAATACATAGCGTACCCCTCGACTTGTTAGCGGCGTGCCTTTCGCATTTAAAAATACCATATGAGAGTGTTCTTCAGTTTTGTGAGCTAACTGTTTTCTCCCGTTCTCTATATAAGTAATTAAAGCATCTTGCGCATAGCTTCCGAACGGAATATACCTTTGTTTTTTTCCTTTTCCCATTACTAAAATTGTTCCCACCGCGAAGTCAATATCGGTAAGTTGTAAATTGACACATTCACTCACACGGATTCCAGTCGCATACATCAATTCTAATAAAGCTTGATTCCTTTGACCTAGCGGTGTTTCCGTATCAGAAACTTCAAATAATTCCTCTAATTCTTCAGCATATAAAAACTTTGGGATTGACAATTCTTTTTTGGGGAGTGACGCAAGTGCAAACGGATTATCTTTCCGATAACCTTCACGCATCAAAAAACGATATAAACTTCGTAAACTTGATACTTTTCTTGCGACAGATTTACGGGCTAACTTTTCATCGTGCAACGTCGTTAAGTACAAACGAACATCCGCGTATGTAACATCTAAAAAAGAGGATATGCCTTCTCGCTCCATAAATTGCACAAAATGTTCTAAATCATTTTGATAACTTGCAATTGTATATTTTGAATAATTTCTTTCAATTTGTAAATATCCAACGAATAATTGTAACAATTTCTTCACATTCACACAATTCACCTCAATAAAGGCTACTAAATCGTATCACAACTTAGTAGCCTTTGCAAGAAATTTAACTAAATATTTACAAAATTTTGAATTGTTTCTAAAGCGCGTGTTGCATAGGCTTCATTTCGTTCTGCTTTTTTCTTAATTTTCTTCTCTAACGGTGCAAACAGACCGAAGTTTGCATTCATTGGTTGGAAGTTTTTTGCATTTGTCGCAGTAATATAATTCGCCATACTTCCCATTGCAGTTACAGATGGTAATACAACTGGCTCTTCACCTTTCACAAGTCGAGCAGCGTTAATACCTGCTAGTAATCCTGATGCTGCCGATTCAACATATCCCTCTACTCCAGTCATTTGACCAGCGAAGAATAAATCATCACGTTGTTTATATTGATATGTTGGACGAAGTAAGTTAGGTGAATTAATAAACGTATTACGATGCATTACACCATAACGTACAATCTCTGCGTTTTCCAGTCCTGGAATCAACTGTAACACTTCTTTTTGTGGTCCCCACTTTAAATGCGTTTGGAAACCTACGATATTGTATAACGTTCCTGCTGCATCATCTTGACGTAATTGAACAACAGCATAAGGCGTTTTCCCTGTTTTCGGATCTTCTAATCCAACAGGTTTCATCGGTCCAAATACTAGCGTCTGTCTTCCTCTACTTGCCATAACTTCTACTGGCATACAACCCTCAAAGAAAATTTCTTTTTCAAATTCTTTTAAAGGTACTGTTTCAGCAGCAATTAAAGCCTCGTAAAAACGGTCAAATTCCTCTTCCGTCATTGGGCAGTTTAAATATGCAGCTTCGCCTTTATCGTAACGAGACTTTAAATATACTTTATTCATATCAATGCTGTCTTTCTCAACAATCGGCGCTGCAGCATCATAGAAATAAAAATAATCTTCACCTGTTAATTCCTTTAATTGTGCAGCAAGATCAGGAGACGTAAGTGGACCTGTCGCGATAACAGTAGGCCCTTCTGGAATTTCAGTAATTTCTTCATTCATCACAGTTACGTTCGGATGGTTTTTCACATACTCCGTTACCTTTGCTGCAAATTCATGACGATCTACAGCTAAAGCCCCTCCTGCTGGTACAGAGCACTCATCAGCTGCACGAATAATAACAGAGTCCATTAGACGCATTTCTTCTTTAATAACACCAACAGCGTTTGTTAATGTGTTTGCGCGAAGCGAGTTACTGCATACTAACTCTGCAAATTTATCTGTGTGATGAGCTGGCGTTTGCCTTACTGGTCTCATTTCATATAATTTTACTTGGACACCACGTTTTGCAATTTGGTAAGCTGCTTCACTTCCTGCAAGACCTGCGCCAATGACGTTTACTACTTGTGTTGTCATATTAATCACCTTTCCTTTTCTTCCCGAAAAAAATGTGAGCAGTTACGCTCACATTTGTTGTTCTTCTTCATAATCACACGAAATACATTGTACTTGCACGCCTTTTTTCAACTTCTTCTCTACAAGCATACCTTCGCACTTCGGACATTTACGACCAATTGGTTTATCCCAAGATACAAAGTCACACTCTGGATACGTACCGCATCCATAGAAAAGACGTTTCTTTTTATTACTACGGCGTTCAATAATTTGACCTTTATCACACTTCGGACAAGTAACACCGATTTCTTTCACAATCGGTTTTGTATTACGACAATCTGGGAAATTCGAACAAGCCATAAATTTCCCGTATTTACCCATTTTAAAGACCATTGGGTGATCACACAATTCACAGTCTTCCCCAGCTGGTTCATCTTTAATTTCCACTTCACGCATTTCTTTCTCCGCTTTTTCTAAACGCGGTTCAAAGCCTACGTAGAAATCATCAACAATTTTTACCCAATTCGCATTTCCTTCTTCTACTTCATCAAGACTTTGCTCCATATTAGCAGTAAATTCAATGTTAATAATTTCTGGGAAAAACTCTAAAATAAGTTCAATTACTATTTCACCAAGTTCAGTTGGAACGAAGCGTTTATTATCCAAACCTACGTATCCACGTTTTTGAATCGTTTCAAGTGTCGGTACGTAAGTCGACGGTCTTCCAATTCCAAGCTCTTCAAGTGTTCTTACTAGACGAGCCTCTGTATATCGCGGCGGAGGTTGTGTAAAGTGTTGCTTCGGTTCTAAATCCTTCGAAAATACCGTTTCCCCTACTTCTAAAGGTGGCAACATTTTATCCTTTTCTTCAGCCCCGTCATCTTTCGACTCTACATACACTTTCATAAATCCTGGAAACTTTACAACCGATCCACTTGCACGGAACTGAACATTGTTATTAATGAGTCTAGCTGTCACAGTATCCATTATAGCAGACGCCATTTGACTTGCAACAAATCGCTCCCAAATCAGTTTATACAACCGAAGTTGATCACGACTCAAGAAACTCTTAAGTTCCTCTGGCCTTCTCATTACCGAAGTAGGACGAATTGCCTCATGCGCATCTTGTGCGTTCGACTTTTTCGTTTCTTTCTTCTTTTCTGTTCCTATGTATTCCGCACCAAACGCCTCAGTAATGTAAGTACGTGCCTCTGTTTGAGCTGTTTCTGAGATACGTGTTGAGTCAGTTCTCATATACGTAATAAGACCTACAGTCCCTTGCTTTCCAAGATCTATCCCTTCATACAATTGCTGCGCGAGCATCATTGTTTTCTTTGCTCGCATGTTTAACTTACGCGCTGCCTCTTGTTGTAAGGAAGATGTTGTAAACGGTAATGCAGGATTACGTTTTCGCTCTTTTCGCGTTACATTTTCAACTGAAAACGCATTATCTTTCATCTGTTCAATTATTTCATTCACTTGCGTTTCATTCGTTAATTGAACTTTTTCACCATCTACACCGTAAAAGCTTGCTTCAAATGTGTCTTTCCCCTTCACAAATTCTGTCTTAATTGTCCAGAATTCTTCAGGCTCAAAGATTTGAATTTCTTTTTCACGTTCGATAATTAAACGAACTGCTACAGATTGTACGCGTCCTGCACTTAATCCTTTTTTTACTTTCTTCCATAATAAAGGACTAATATTGTAACCTACAAGACGATCTAGTATACGTCTTGCTTGTTGTGCATCTACTAAATCCATATTAATCGCACGAGGATGTTTAAATGATTCTTTTATTGCGTCTTTTGTAATCTCATTAAACACAACTCGGCAATCTGATTCAACGTCCACATTTAACGTATTGGCTAAATGCCAAGCAATCGCTTCCCCTTCGCGGTCTGGATCGGCCGCGAGATAGACTTTCTTTGCTTTTTTGGCCGCTGATTTTAAATCTTTTAAGACGGGACCTTTACCACGAATGGTAATATACTTCGGGGTGAAGTTGTTCTTTACTTCTATCCCCATTTGACTTTTAGGTAAATCGCGAACGTGTCCCATAGACGCGACAACTTTGTATTTTTTCCCTAAATATTTCTCAATGGTCTTCGCCTTAGAAGGCGACTCCACGATTACGAGGTAATCTGACATGCTAGTGCCTCCTTAAGAGGTGGATTCAAGTCTTCATCAATCTTATTGATTTCTCTTGTTTTTGTCAATCAAGAATGAATATACCATACAGTGCCTTTCTACCATTTGTCAATAATTGTTTAATAAAAACATGAAAATATAAGGTTAATTTAAAATCTCTTCCAAAATATCTTCTGCATTTCTTACTAGTTTTGCTCCTTGTTGAATTAGATGATTCGTTCCTGATGCACTATCTATAAATATAGGTCCAGGAAGTGCAAATACCTCTCTATTTTGCTCTAAAGCAAGGTCCGCAGTAATAAGTGTTCCACTTCTTGATTTCGCTTCTACAACTAAAACACCCTTACTTATACCACTAATGATTCGGTTCCTTTTTGGAAAATACCATTTTTTCGGTGCATAGTGCGGCGGATACTCTGTTAATAACAATATATATTCATTCCATGTTTCATATAAATGTCTATTCTCTTTTGGATACATATACGATAATCCATGTCCTAGTATTGCAATAGTCGGACAATGCCGTCTTACTGTAATTTCATGAGCCATTGTATCTATCCCTCTTGCAAACCCACTGACAATAAGCCATTCTCTTTCTAATAATGGGTGTAAAATAAATTGTAAACTCTCATGTCCATATAAAGTCGGTTCTCTCGTTCCAATAACCGCTAATTTATTCGCCTTATTGAGAAAATCCTTCTCACCTTTTCCATATAACACAAAGGGCGGATCTTGTATTTCACGTAATAATTGTGGATAATCTTCATCACAGATAGTCATATAAAAGATTCGATTTTTCTCTAAATAAGATATATATTGCAAGAGATTTGAACTTTGAAGAAAACGTACTAATTCTGAAGATTTTTTCGAGGATATTCCAGTGTAGTATTCCATTTGTGTTGCATTAAAAGTGTATATTCCCTTCAATTCAGGATCGACATATAGTAGTCTTTCCATCGCCTTCCAATGATCTGCTAAAAAATAATGAAGATGTAATAATCGTTCTCTCTTCATCTTAATCCTCCTTACCCATAATTTTTATTATGTAAACAAGAATTACGTAAAAAGACACCTTCAAGCAAGAAGGTGTCTTTCAACAGATTAGTAGTTTTTACAAGTCTCAAATAGACCTTTTTCTTTTAAGACAGAGATTAGCGTTTCGCCCATAACCGCTGGAGTTTCTGCTACTTTAATACCACAAGCTTCCATCGTTTTAATCTTTTCAGCAGCAGTTCCTTTACCACCAGAAATGATTGCACCAGCATGGCCCATACGTTTGCCTGCAGGCGCTGTTTGGCCACCAATGAAGCCTACAACAGGTTTTGTCATATTAGCTTTCACCCATTCAGCTGCCTCTTCTTCCGCTGTACCACCGATTTCACCAATCATAATTACAGCATGCGTTTCTTCATCC
This sequence comes from Bacillus cereus group sp. BfR-BA-01379, assembly GCF_022663605.1. Taxonomy (NCBI): domain Bacteria; kingdom Bacillati; phylum Bacillota; class Bacilli; order Caryophanales; family Bacillaceae; genus Bacillus; species Bacillus cereus group sp. BfR-BA-01379. The sequence continues at coordinate 6,228 of NZ_JAKUFT010000002.1, read as the reverse complement.
TCATTAAATGCTTTTAACGCATCAATAAAGTCCGTACCGTTAACTGGGTCCCCACCGATACCTACAGCAGTAGATTGGCCAATACCTTCTTGTGTTAACTGATGTACAGCCTCATACGTTAATGTACCAGAGCGAGATACGATACCTACATGACCTTTTTTATGAATGTAACCTGGCATAATACCAATTTTGCATTCATCAGGCGTAATAACACCAGGACAGTTTGGTCCAAGTAAACGTGTATGTTTACCTGCCATATATCTCTTTACGTTTACCATATCTAATACAGGAATTCCTTCAGTAATACATACTACTAAATCGATTTCTGCATCAACTGCTTCCATAATTGCATCAGCCGCAAAAGCGGGTGGAACGTATACAACTGAAGCATTTGCGCCTGTTGCTTTCACTGCATCTTCTACAGTATCAAATACTGGTACACCTTCAATATCAGTGCCACCTTTACCTGGCGTTACACCACCGACAATTTTCGTACCGTATTCAATCATTTGTTTTGTGTGGAATAATCCTTGAGAACCTGTAATACCTTGAACAATAACTTTTGTATCTTTATTAACTAATACGCTCATTTTTCTCCCCCGCTTTCTATTAGCCCACTAGTGAAACAATTTTTTGTGCACCGTCTGCCATAGATTCTGCTGCAACAATATTTAAGCCAGACTCATTTAAAATCTTCTTACCTAACTCTACGTTTGTACCTTCAAGACGTACAACTAAAGGCAATTCAAGACCTACTTGTTTCGTCGCTTCAATAACACCTTCTGCGATAACATCACACTTCATAATGCCACCAAAAATGTTAACGAAGATACCTTTTACATTTTTGTCAGAAAGGATAATTTTGAATGCTTCTGTAACTTTTTCAGCTGTTGCACCGCCACCAACATCTAAGAAGTTAGCTGGATCGCCATGGTAATGTTTAATGATATCCATTGTAGCCATCGCTAAACCTGCACCATTAACCATACAACCGATATTTCCATCTAAAGGAATGTAGTTTAAGTCATATTTAGAAGCTTCAATTTCTTTCGAATCTTCTTCATCAAGATCACGAAGTTCTAAAATGTCTTTATTGCGATATAAAGCATTAGAGTCAAAGTTTAATTTTGCATCTAATGCCATAACTTTACCGTCACCTGTTGTAACAAGTGGATTAATCTCCGCGATAGAGCAATCTTTTTCGATAAACGCACGGTATAAGCCCATCATAAACTTCACAGCTTGTCCTACAAGCTCTTTTGGAATATTGATGTTAAATGCGATTCGGCGCGCTTGGAAGCCTTGTAAGCCTACTGCTGGATCAATATATTCTTTAAAGATTTTTTCAGGTGTTTGTTCTGCTACTTCTTCAATTTCTGTTCCACCTTCTTCAGATGCCATTAAAACAACTTGAGAAGTTGCACGATCTAAAACTAGACCAACATAATATTCTTTTTTAATATCGCAACCTTCTTCGATAAGTAAGCGTTTTACTTCCTTACCTTCAGGACCTGTTTGATGTGTCACAAGTGTAGTTCCTAAAATGCTCTCTGCATATGTACGAACTTCATCTAAATTTTTTGCAACTTTTACTCCGCCAGCTTTGCCGCGTCCACCAGCGTGAATTTGTGCTTTTACTACACATACATCCGTTCCTAATTCTTTCGCTGCTTCTACAGCTTCTTCTACTGTAAATGCAACCTTCCCGTTCGGAACGCTAACCCCATAGCTTCTAAGGACTGCCTTACCTTGGTACTCATGGATATTCATGGTCCCATCCTCCCCTGTTTTCCTGTTTTACTCGAAAAGTTTTTTAATGTTTAAAAAACATTACATTGCCATTGTATAAGATGATTGGCACGCTGTCTACAATAAAGTGTCAGAAAACTGAAATCGCTTTATTCTTTTTTGAAAATAGTAATGTTCATATACCAAAATAAAAAAATAAGCTGCATATTCGCAGCTTATTTTTGAATCATATCTTTAATTGGTGCAAACGATTTCCGATGTTCTTCTAATACTCCATGCGCTTCAATCGCTTCTAAATGTTGTTTTGTACCATATCCCATATGTTGTTCAAATCCATATGCAGGATACTTTTCTCCAAGTTCTTTCATCATACGATCTCTCGTTACTTTCGCAATAATGGATGCAGCTGAAATAGAAATACTTTTCGCATCACCTTTAATAATGGATGTTTGCGGAATTGGTGTAGGAAGTTTCATCGCATCAATTAATAAATACTCTGGTGCACAAGATAAATTCGCAACAGCATCTAACATCGCTTGTTTCGTCGCTTGATAAATATTTATTTCATCAATAATTTGTGGTGATACAATTCCAACTCCAATTGCAATTGCTTGTGCTTTGATTTCATCATAAAAACGCTCTCGCTTCGCCTCACTCAGCTTTTTCGAGTCATTTAATCCTGGAATATAAAAACCTTCCGGAAGGACAACAGCTGCCGTCACGACAGGCCCAGCTAGTGGCCCACGCCCTACTTCATCTATACCCGCGATAAGTGTAAGCCCTTTTTCACGTAATGCAATCTCGTACCTAGACATTTCGAAAAACTTTTCTTTTTCTTTCTGCGCTAATTCTTTTTGTTTATGCCACTTCAAAATGAGCTTTTGTATCCCTTTTCGCTCGTCTTTCATTAATAGTTGAAAGCGATCATCTTCTTCACTCATTATTTCATGCAGTAAACGTTCCGCTTCTTGAATAGTCACTTTTTGCATTCATGCCACTCCCTTTATATACAAAAAAGAAAAGACGTACTAACGCACGTCTTATACTTCTTCTATTTTTTCTACATCTTCTGTCTGCTCTGCAAACTCTTCCGGTGTTTCAAACGTCATTTTTCCAAGTTTTCCACCACGAAGCTCACGAAGTACAAGCTCAGATGTCTTATCATAATCAATCATTCCGCCGCCCATTAAACAGCCTCTATTTTTTCCAATTGCATCGAATAACTCTACAATATCTTCTGGAATTTCATTTAAATTATATCGCTCTTTCAAACGTTCTGGATAATGTTTCTCCATAAAACGTAGTGCGTAAACAGCAACATCTTGTAAATTTAAAATTGAATCTTTAATTGCGCCTGTTGTCGCTAAACGAAGACCCACTAGTTGATCTTCAAATTTAGGCCATAAAATACCAGGTGTATCTAACAGTTCCATTTCCTTCCCAACTTTAATCCATTGTTGAGCTGTTGTCACACCAGGGCGATCTCCTGTTTTAGCAATATTTTTCTTCGCTAACTTATTAATTAACGTAGATTTACCAACATTCGGTATACCTACAATTAATGCACGAATTGCTCTCGGTCTAATACCTTTTGCAGCCATTTTATCAAATTTTTCTTTCACCAACACTTTACAAGCCGCTGCAATTTCCTTCATACCTTGTCCAGCTTGTGCGTTAATTGAAATTGCCATTTGGTCTTTTTCTTTAAAATATGCGATCCATTGCTTTGTTAAACGATCATCTGCCATATCTGCTTTATTTAAAACAACAAGCCTCGGTTTATGTGTAATGATCTCATCGATCATTGGATTTCGAGAAGATAAAGGTAATCGAGCATCTACAAGCTCAATTACAACATCAATTAACTTTAATTTTTCTGTTACTTGGCGTCTAGCCTTTGCCATATGTCCCGGGAACCATTGAATTACCATGTTGCCACCTTCTTTTTCTTTTATTTCACAATACGAGCATCTTTTAACGGCCAATATAGTATATTTGCTTTTCCAATCACTTGGTCCATTGAAATTGTACCAATCGAGCGACTATCTTTACTAAAACGACGATTATCGCCTAAAACAAATAATTGACCTTCTGGAACAGTTTTCTTCCCTGTCATTTCTTCAAGAGTAAAATCATATGTAAGCGGTCCGTCAGCAATTTGTTTTTTCTGCTTGTCTAAATACGGCTCCTCATAAGCCTTTCCGTTAACATATAGTTTATCATTACGATACTCTATTTCATCGCCTGGCAGGCCGATAATACGCTTAATATAATCCTTATCTTCCGTTGCTCGGAATACGATAATATCAAATCGTTTCGGATCTCCTATGTGATAACCAATTTTATTGACAATCATTCGATCGCGATCATGTAAAGTAGACGCCATCGACACTCCATCTACGAGAATTGGCGCAAAGAAAAACTGTCTAATAACACCCGCTAATACAACAGCAATCAAAATTGCCTTGATCCATTCCCAAAGTGAACTCTTTTCTTTCTTCATGCATTTCCCCTCCACGATTATGTAAGCTGCTCGTATTATATCAAAATTTTATATAGATTGGAAAAAGGGAGCTTGTGCATTTACAAGCTCCCATACATGTCTTATCGAATTTCTTTAATACGTGCTTTTTTACCGCGAAGGTTACGTAAGTAGTATAACTTAGCACGACGTACTTTACCACGACGAAGTACTTCAAGTTTCGCGATTCTTGGCGTGTGAACTGGGAATGTACGCTCAACACCTACACCGTAAGAAATCTTACGAACTGTGAATGTTTCACTGATTCCGCCACCACGACGTTTAATTACAACACCTTCGAAAAGCTGAATTCTTTCACGAGTTCCCTCAACTACTTTTACGTGTACACGTAAAGTGTCTCCAGGACGGAATGAAGGAAGGTCAGTTTTTAATTGGCCTTGAGTAATTTCTGCGATTAATTGTTGCATATTAAATTCTCTCCTTTAAACAGATGCTCTTATAAAGTCTTAATAAATTACAGCGGAACATCGTTAATACGGCCACTGATTTCAGTAGCACAAGTGTTATAATAGCATATTGCTAGGACTGTTGCAATAGAAAATATATCTAGCCCTTACTTGTCTTCTTTAATCTGTTCTAGCCATTTCACTTCTTGCTTAGATAATTCTCGTTCTTCTAGTAAATCCGGTCTACGCGTGTACGTACGACGTAGTGATTCTTTGTGTCGCCATTCATCAATATTTTTATGATTTCCTGACATTAATACATTCGGTACCTTCATACCACGAAAATCAGCTGGACGTGTATAATGAGGATGCTCTAATAAACCTGTACTAAACGAATCCTCAACTTGTGAAGCATGATTTCCTAACACTCCTGGCAGAAGACGCACGACACTATCAGTAATAACCATAGAGGCTAACTCTCCGCCGGTTAATACGTAGTCACCAATAGAAATCTCATCTGTTACGAGATGCTCACGAATTCGTTCATCGTACCCTTCATAATGACCACACACAAAAATAACATGCTCTTCTTCAGCAAGCTCTTCTGCCTTCTTCTGCGTAAAACGCTCTCCTTGTGGACACATTAAAACAACTCTCGGTTTACGTTCTGTTTCCTTCGTTAACTCTTCCACTGCATCAAAGATAGGCTGAGGGGTCAATACCATCCCAGCTCCACCACCATACGGATAATCATCTACGCTATTATGCTTACTCGTTGTATAATCGCGGAAATTGACAACACGAAGCTCTACCGCTTCTTTTTCTTGTGCTTTCTTTAAAATTGAAGATCCAAACACACCCGTAAACATATCTGGAAACAATGTTAAAATGTCAATTTTCATTATAGCAATCCTTCCATTACATGAATGGTTACTAATTTATTCTCAATGTTAACTTGAAGTACAACATCATCAATATAAGGAATTAATAGATCTTGACCTTTTGGACGTTTAATTACCCAAACATCATTTGCACCAGGAGATAAAATTTCTTTTATTGTTCCTAACGATTCTCCTTCTTCCGTTACAACACTGCAACCAATAATTTCATGGTAGTAGTATTCGCCTTCAGCTAGCTCGCCTAACTGCTCTTCTGGTACTTTTATTAAAGAACCTTTAAACTTCTCTGCTTCATCTACATTGTTGTATCCTTCAAATGTTAATAAATCAAATGTCTTATGTTGACGATGAGAAGTTACTTTCACCGGAAGGTAGTCTGTACTTTTCTCATTACTTATGTATAATGTGTTTCCTACTTTATATCGCTCTTCTGGGAAATCAGTACGAGAAATAACACGAATTTCTCCTCTTACGCCATGAGTATTTACAATTTTCCCTACGTTAAACCACTTTGTCATAAATAGTATGTCACCCCTGGTTTCTATATAAATTAAGCATTTCCATTTCATATATGGAACATGCAACTTCTCTTTAAATGTTAAAAAAGGGAGAGGAAATAACTCCTCGCCCTTTTTACGTTTATTGAATTTCC